>JAEZZV010000002.1 GCA_023418375.1 Actinomycetes bacterium
CACCTGCGGCTCGTGCGGCGCCGCGACGGTGTCGACATCCAGGGCTTCCTCGCGGCGGAGAACGCCGAGACGCTGGCCACGGCGCTGCGAACCGTGGCGGGCGTGCCCGCGGCGGACGACCCGCGCACGGCCGAGCAGCGCGCGGCAGCCGCACTGACCGGGCTGGCGCGCGCGGTGCTCGACCACGGGCTCGAGGGGGGTGGAACGGCCCTCGTCCGGCCGCACCTGCTCGTGCACGTGCCGTACGAGACGTACGCCGCGCTCGCGACCGACGACGACGAGCCGCGGGACGCGACCGGTGCGCTCGAGGCCCCCGACGGCTCACTCGGGCAACCCGCCGAGCTCGACGACGGGACGCCCCTCGCACCCTCCGGCATCGCGCGGATCGCGTGCGACGCGCGGATCACCCGGGTCGTGTTCGGGCCGGCGGGGCAGCCGCTGGACGTCGGGCGTGCGCAGCGCACGTTCACCGGACCGCAGCGCGCGGCCGTCGTGGCCCGCGACCGGACCTGCCGCTACCCGGGCTGCTCCGCCCCGCCGATCATCTGCGAGGTCCACCACGTCCTGTGGTGGTCCCGCTCCGGGCGTACCGCGGTGAGCAACGGGATCCTGCTGTGCGCCTTCCACCACCGGCAGGTGCACCAGCGGGACATCGCCATCGCGCACGACGGCGCGGGCGGGTTCACGTTCACCAGGCGCGACGGGATGCGGATCGGGGGTGGCCCCCGAACGGTCGGGCTGCCGGGGCCGCGGGGTCCGGGATCAGGACCGCCTGGCGCCCGGGCGGGGGCGGGGACGGATCAGGGCGCGCTCGACCTCGGGGCGTGCGCGTGAGCGCCGTGCTGGATCAGGACGGCGGGTTCGGCTCGTCGAGCGGAGGCTCGCCCGCGGCCCGACGACGCTCCTGCTCGAGGCGCCAGAGGAACTCCGGGTCGTCGTCGGGGGCGAGCGGGCCCGGCCGACGTGCCGGGGGGCGCAGCGGCCCGCGGACCGGCCCGCGAACCGGTCCCCGGCCCGGCGTCGGGGGAGCGGGTCGCCGCAGCGACGGGGCGCGCGACGCGCGGCTGACGGCGATCCAGGTGAGCGGCCCGAGCGCCGGGAGGAACACGATGATCACGACCCAGAGCCAGCGCCGCAGCCCTGCGCGTTCCTCCGGCAGGCTCCGCGCGAGGTCGAACAGGGCAAAGATCGCCAGCGCGATCGGCACGACGTAGACCAGGGCGCGTCCCATCCGTCCAGGGTAAGCCGCCACCCGGCCTACGCTGACCGCGTGCCCGTCGTCACCTACTCGCTGCTCAGGCTCGGCGTCTTCGTCCTCGCGCTCGTCGGGCTGTGGTTCGCCGGGATGGGGAGCTGGCTGCTCGTCGTCGTCGCGGCCGTGGTCGCCGCCGCGCTCAGCTACGTGCTCTTCGGCAAGCAGCGCGTCGCCGCCGCCCAGTGGCTGGCGGACCGCCGCGAGCGCCCACGGTTCTCCCGCGCCGTGGAGGAGGACGCCGCCGCCGAGGACGCGATCGCCGACCGGCTGCGCGCGCAGGAGCGGTCGCAGGAGCACCCGCAGGACCGCGACCAGGGGCAGCGGTAGGGCGACGGGGAGGCAGGCGCCCACCGGCGGTCAGACCGCCAGGCCGAGCCCCAGCAGCACGCCGTAGCCCAGCTCGAGCAGGCCCGTCCCTGCGAGCACCGGCCGCAGCAGCACCCCGCGGGCGCCGGCCAGCACCGTGATCGCGAGGACCACCGCGCCGGGCGCCACCAGGAGCACCAGCAGCGCCCCTGCCGCCTCGACCGCGCACGCCGCGCCCGCGACGAGCGCCAGGCCCAGCAGCCACACGTAGATGCGCCGCGCGCGACGCTCGCCGAAGCGCACCGCGAGGGTCCGCTTGCCCGCGAGCGCGTCGCCCGGCACGTCCCGGATGTTGTTCACCATGAGCAGCGCGCAGGCGAGCAGGCCGACGCCGGTCGCGCCGAGCCCCGCCGACCACGTCACCACCCCTGCCTGCGTGTAGGTGGTGCCCAGCACCGCGACGAGGCCGAAGAACACGAACACCCCGACCTCGCCCAGCCCGAGGTAGCCGTACGGGTGCCGCCCGCCCGTGTAGTACCAGGCGGCCGCGATCGCCGCCGCGCCGACCGCGAGCAGCCACCAGTGCCCGCTCAGGGCGACGAGCGCCAGGCCGAGCACCGCCGCGACGCCGAACGAGGCGAAGGCCGCCCCCTTCACCTGCCCGGGCCGCGCGGCTCCGGACGCCGTCAGCCGCAGCGGCCCGACGCGCTGCGCATCGGTGCCTCGCACGCCGTCGGAGTAGTCGTTGGCGAAGTTCACCGCTACCTGGAGGGCGAGCGCCACGCCCGCGGCGAGGAGCGCGCGACCGGTGTGCGCGCCGTCCACCTGTGCCGCCGCGCCCGTGCCGACCAGCACCGGCGCGATCGCCGCGGGAAGGGTGCGCAGTCGGGCGCCCTCGAGCCACTCACCGGCCGTCGCCATGGGTCTCCTTCTGCCGCGGTGCGCTAGCTGTCCGACGCGGCCAGGCGGGCCACGGCGGCGCGGTCCACCTTGCCCGGCCCGCGCTCCGGCAGTGCGTCGGTGAGCACCACCCGGCGGGGAGCGGCCGCGGCCCCCAGCGTACGGCGCACGACGTCGCGGACCTCCGCCAGCCCCGGCGCGGGCACGCCGGACGCGGGCACGAGGACGGCCACCACGCGCTGCCCCCACTCCTCGTCCGGGACCCCGACCACGCACACCTGCCCGACGCCGGGCAGCCCCGCGAGCAGGGCCTCCACCGCTGCCGGTGCCACCTTGACCCCGCCGGTCACCAGGACGTCGTCCGCACGTCCCCGCACCCGGAGCACGCCGCCCGCCACCTCGCCGAGGTCTCCCGTGCGGAACCAGCGCGCCCCGCCGTGCTCGACGAACGCCGCCGCGTCCAGGTCCGGCCGCCCCAGGTAGCCGCGGGCCAGGGTGTCGCCGCCGAGGTGCACGACGCCGTCGTCGTCCGTGCGCACCGCGGTCCCCGCGAGGGGGGCGCCGTCGTAGACGCAGCCGCCGGACGTCTCCGTCGCGCCATAGGTGGTGACGACGCGCAGCCCGGCCTCGCGGGCCCGCTCCAGCAGCGCCGGCGGCGTGGCCGCGCCGCCCACCAGGATCGCGTCGAGGTCCGCCCAGGCCCGCACGGTGCGGGGGTCCGCCGCGACGATCCGGTGGAGCTGGGTGGGCACGACGGACCCGTACCGCGGTCGCGCGTCGGCCGGCAGACCCGCCAGCTGCGCCGCGACCGCCGCCGGGTCGAACCCGCCCCCCGAGGTCGGGACGACGGGAGCGTGCCCGGACAGCAGCGAGCGCACCACCACCTGCAGACCGGCCACATGGTGCAGCGGCAGCGTGAGGAGCCAGCGACCGGACCCACCGAGCCGGTCGTGCGTCGCCGTCGCCGACGCCCGCAGCGCGACCGCGTCGAGCAGCACGGCGCGCGGCGCGCCCGTGGACCCCGACGTGGTGACGATCAGGGCCACGCCGTCGGGCACCACGGCCCCCGGCGGCACCACGGCCCCCGGCGGCACCGCGC
>JAEZZV010000035.1 GCA_023418375.1 Actinomycetes bacterium
GGCCGGAGCCCCGGTCGTGCTGCCGTCGCGGCCGACCGGGTCGTGGCGCGCCGCGCTCGGCCGCCGCGGCGCCGTCGGCATCGCGACGCTCGCCGTGGCGAACCTCGTCATGGTCGCCGTGATGACGATGGCGCCCGTGCACCTCGAGGCCGCGGGCGTGACGCTCGGCGGGATCGGCCTGGTCATCAGCCTGCACATCGCCGCGATGTTCGCGCCCTCGCCGCTGAGCGGCTGGCTGGCGGACCGGTGGGGGCCGGCGCCGGTGGCGGTCGCCTCGGCGGTCGTCCTCACGATCGCCTCAGGGCTCGCCGCGGTCGCCGGCGAGTCGCCCGCGCTGCTCACCGTCGGCCTGGCGCTCCTCGGGCTCGGCTGGAACCTCGGCCTGGTGGGCGGCAGCGTCCTGCTCACGACGGCGGCCCCCGACGAGCCGGTCGCCGGGGCTCTCGGCGACCGCGCCCGGCGCGAGGGCTGGGGCGAAGCCGCGATGGGAGCGGCCGCCGCCGTCGGCGGGGCAGCCTCAGGGCTGGTGATGTCGCAGTGGGGCTACCCCGCCCTCGCCGCCGCCGGCGCGGTCGCCGCGGTGGCGATCGGCGTCGCCGTCGGGCTCGGCCGGGACGCCCGCCTCAGCCCTCGTCCGAGCCTGCCGCCGGCTGGTTGAGGCCCGCCGAGATCAGCTCCATCACCGAGGAGTCCGCCAGCGTCGTGACGTCGCCCACCGGGCGGTGCTCGGCGACGTCGCGCAGCAGGCGGCGCATGATCTTGCCCGAGCGCGTCTTCGGCAGCTCCTGCACCACGAGGATGGTCCGCGGCTTGGCGATCGGCCCGATCTGGCTGGTCACGTGCGCGCGCAGCGTCGCGGCGACGTCGGCGCCCTCGCCCGGCCCGTCGACCTGTGCGAGGTACTCCTGGCGCAGGATGACGAAGGCGACCACGGCCTGGCCGGTGGTCTCGTCGCTCGCGCCGACGACGGCGGCCTCGGCCACCATCGGGTGCGAGACGAGCGCGGACTCGATCTCCGTCGTCGACAGGCGGTGGCCCGAGACGTTCATGACGTCGTCCACGCGGCCGAGCAACCAGATGTCGCCGTCGTCGTCCTTCTTGGCCCCGTCGCCCGCGAAGTACTGCCTGTCGAACCGCGACCAGTACGTCTCCACGAACCGCTCGTGGTCGCCCCAGATGCCGCGCAGCATGGAGGGCCACGGCTCGGTGAGCACGAGGTAGCCGCCCGACCCGTTCGGCACGGGCTCGCCCATCTCGTCGACGACCTCCGCGACGACGCCCGGCAGCGGGGTCATCGCCGACCCCGGCTTGGCCTGCGTCACGCCTGGCAGCGGCGAGATCATGATCGCGCCGGTCTCGGTCTGCCACCACGTGTCGACGACGGGGGTCCGGTCGCCGCCGATGGTGCGGCGGTACCAGACCCATGCCTCGGGGTTGATCGGCTCGCCGACGCTGCCGAGCAGGCGCAGCGCGCTCAGGTCGTGCTGGGCCGGGATGTCGGCGCCCCACTTCATGAAGGTGCGGATCGCCGTCGGGGCCGTGTAGAGGATCGTGACGCCGTGCCTGGCGGCGAGCTCCCACCAGCGGCCCTTGTGCGGGGTGTCGGGCGTGCCCTCGTACATGACCTGGGTCGCGCCGTTCGTCATCGGGCCGTAGACGATGTAGCTGTGGCCGGTCACCCAGCCGACGTCGGCGGTGCACCAGTAGACGTCGGTCTCGGGCTTGAGGTCGAAGACGTTGAGGTGCGTGTAGGCCGTCTGGACCAGGTAGCCGCCGGTGGTGTGGAAGATGCCCTTCGGCTTCCCCGTGGTGCCGGACGTGTAGAGGATGAACAGCGGGTGTTCCGCCTCCACGGGCACGGGCGTGTGCTGGTCGGACGCCGCCTCGAGGGCCTCGTGCCACCACAGGTCGCGCCCCTCGGTCCACGCCACGTCCTGGCCGGTCCGGCGCACGACGAGCACGTTCCGCACGGTCGTCCCGCCCTCGAGCGAGGCGTCGACCGCCGGCTTGAGCGCCGAGGGGTTGCCGCGCCGGTGGCCGCCGTCGGCCGTGATCACCAGGACCGCGGAGGCGTCCTCGATGCGCGAGCGCAGCGCCTCGGCGGAGAACCCGCCGAACACCACCGAGTGCACCGCGCCGATGCGCGCGCAGGCCAGCATCGCGATGACGGCCTCGGGGATCATCGGCAGGTAGATCGCGACGCGGTCGCCCTTGCCGACGCCGAGGGCCTCGAGGGCGTTCGCCGCGCGGGACACCTCCCGGAGGACGTCGGCGTAGGTGAGCGTGCGCTGGTCGCCCGGCTCGCCCTCGAAGTGGAACGCGACGCGGTCGCCGTGGCCCGCCTCGACGTGCCGGTCCACCGCGTTGTAGCAGGCGTTCAGGGTGCCGTCGTGGAACCACTTCGCGACGGGCGCCTCGGACCAGTCGAGCACCTGGGTGAAGGGCGTGTCCCAGCTGATCAGCGTCCGGGCCTGCTCGGCCCAGAACCCGAGGCGGTCGGACGCGGCCCAGGAGTAGAGCTCCTGCCGCGCGTTGGCCTGCTCGGCGAACTCGGGCGAGGGCGGGAAGCGCCGCTCCTCGGCCAGCAGGTTCTCCAGCGTGGTGCTCGTCCCAGGCGTCTCGGTGGTCACGGGTGCCTCCGGCAGCGTCATCGATGCGGACCATCCGGCGTGCAGCCCGTCGTCTCGCCGGGCTGGGACCGGTGCGTGCTCGGGACTATAGCTGCGACCGGGACCTAAGTCCTGTTCTGCGCGGAGGCCCCAACGGCCTGGGCGCGTTCGGCGGCGGCCACCCGGGCCCGCTCGACAGCGGCCGCCTGCTCGGCCCACCGCCGCCCGCGCCGTCGTGCCATCGCGGTCGCGACCCCGGCCGCGAGCAGCAGCGTGCCCGCCACGACCAGGTACCCGCTCATCGCCGTCTGGGCGAGCTGGTCCGCGGGCGCGGGGACGTCGCCGAAGACGGACTCGGCGGCGTCCTCCATCACGTCGGGGACCGCGAGGTACGCGGCCCCGAGCCCGAGGCCCCACACGACGCCGCCGGTGATCGGCAGCGCGGGCGTCCACACCCCGAGCAGCACCACGATGCCGAGCAGCACGACGCCGCCGATGAGCAGGCTCAGCCCGAGGGCGTCGGTCCCCATGTCGTCGGTGCCGGCGATGTCCGCCAGGCGCGCGATCCCGACGCCCACGAGCAGCAGCCCGACGGGCGTCACGAGCAGACCGAGGAGCACCCCGAGCAGGTGCCGCCCGACACCCGGCTTCGCCGGCGGCTCGGGGATGTCGCGACGCGACCGGTACTCCACCAGCGCGGGGATCGTGCTCGCCTCGGGCTCGCGCTCGGGCTCCGGCTCGGCGGGGACGGGCGTCGGCGGAACGACCGGGTAGGTCGCCGTCGGCTCCGGGGTCGGCGGCGGGACCGCCGCGGTGGGGCCGGCCGGCGACGGCGCCGTCGTCGGCGTCGCGGCCGCCGGGGTGCTCCA
>JAEZZV010000045.1 GCA_023418375.1 Actinomycetes bacterium
CCACGGCCGCGGCCGCGCTCGCCGGGGACGTCAGCGCAGACCAGGCGCGCACGATGGCGACGCTCGCCCCGACCTCGCCCGCTCGGCAGGCGGCGCTGGCCGCCCCGGCCGAGGAGTGCGGCGAGGAGTTCCTGGTCGAGCAGGCCAGGCGCGAGAGCGTCGACGGGTTCCGCCGGCTCGTGCGCCGTTGGGCCGCCGCGGCCGACCCGGGCGCGGACGAGCGCGGCTACCGCGAGGCCTGCGACCGCGAGTTCCTCGCGCTCTCCTCGACGCTCGGCGGCTACCACCTGTCCGGGTTCCTCACCACGGAGCACGGTGCGACGTTCGCGGCCGCCCTGGCGTCGGTGATGACGCCGCCCGCGCCCGACGACACGCGCTCCACCCAGCAGCGCCGCGCCCAGGCCGTCTCTGACGTCTCCCGGCTCGTGCTCGACCACGGCCTCGCTGGTACCGGCGCGGCGCGGCATCCGCACCTGAGCGTCGTGGTCGACTTCGACACGCTGTGCCGGGCGGTCGGCGACGGTCCTGGTCAGGACCGTGCGTCGCACGAGCAGGGCGACCGTCCCGTCCGGCTCGCGCCCGTCGCCGATGTCGAGCGCTTCGCGGTCGCCGAGATCCTCGGTGCCGGCCCGATCCCGCCGTCCGTCCTGGCGCGGCTGGCCTGCGACTCGCGGCTCAGCCGGGTCGTCTTCGGACCCGACAGCCAGGTCATCAACGCCGGGCGGGCCGAGCGGACGTTCAACGGGCCCCGGCGCCAGGCGGTGCTCGCCCGCGACGGGACCTGCCGCTACCCCGGCTGCACGGCCCCGCCCGCGCTGGGCGAGATCCACCACGTCGACCACTGGGTCCGGGATCACGGCGACACCGACGCCAACACCGGCATCCTGCTGTGCTGGCACCACCACGACGTCGTGCACCGCCTGCAGCTCGACATCCAGCGCTCGGCCACGGGCGGCTGGGACTTCCGCACCCGCCACGGTTCCCCGGTGGCCGCGGCCGCCTGAGGTACCGCGGCGGCCGCCGTCTGCCCTCGGCAGAACGGCGGACCGGCGAGGCCGGGCCGACCGTTGCACCTCCCATGGACGAGGACTTCGGCCGCGAGGCGCTCGACGCCTACTCCGCCGTCGTGACGCGCGTCGCCGCGCAGGTGCTGCCGAGCGTCGCGAGCCTCACCGTGCGCACCGCCCGCGGCCTCGCCGGGGGCAGCGCGAGCGTGATCGCGGCCGACGGCGTGCTCCTCACCTCGGCGCACGTCGTCGCCGGGGCCGCCCGAGCGGAGGCCGCGTTCGCCGACGGGACCCAGGTGAGCGCAGCCGTCGTCGGGCGGGACCCGCTGTCCGACCTCGCCGTTCTCCGTGCCGACGGGTCGGTTCCCGCACCCGTGGTGCTCGGCGACGCCGCCGGGCTCCGGGTGGGCCAGCTCGTCGTGGCAGTGGGGAACCCGCTTGGGCTGGCCGGCAGCGTGACGGCCGGCATCGTCTCCGGCCTGGGGCGCTCGCTGCCCACGAGTGCCGGCCGGGTGGTGGACGAGGTGATCCAGACCGATGCGGCGCTCAACCCCGGCAACAGCGGCGGCGTCCTCGCCGACGCCGCGGGCCGGATGGTCGGCGTCAACACGGCGGTCGCCGGCATCGGCGTCGGGCTGGCCGTGCCCGTGAACGCGACGACCCGCGGCATCGTCGCGACCCTGCTCGCCCAGGGCCGGGTGCGCCGCGCCTGGATCGGCATCGTCGGGCGCCAGGCGCCCCTGCCGCCCGAGCTCGCCCTGAAGCTGGGCCGGACGAGCGGCCTGCACGTGGCCGACGTCGTGGCCGGCAGCCCGGCCGCGGTGGCTGGTCTCCACGCGGGCGACGTCGTCGTCGCGGTCGACGGCGCCTCCGTGACCAGCACCACCCAGATCCAGCGCCTCATGGTGGAGGGCGCGATCGGCAGCCGGCTCGAGATCACCGTGTGGCGCGGCGGCGCGCTCGTGGACGTCGTCGCCGAGCCACGCGAGCTCACCGGCGTCTGACCGGCTCGGACGGGCGTCCGGCCCGTGTGGCGGGCGACGCCGCACCGCGTGATCCTGTCGTCGAGGAGGGTCACGAAGATGAGAGGACACGTCGCACGCGTCGAGACCGTCGTCCAGGCGCCCCCCGAGCGCGTTTGGGCGGTCATCACCGACCCCGAGCCCCGAGCCGAGGTGATGTTCGGCGCACGGACCGTCACCGACTGGCAGGTGGGCAGCACCATCTCCTGACAGGGCGAGTGGGAGGGCAAGGCGTTCGAGGACAAGGGCGAGATCCTCGTGTCCGAGCCGCCGCGCCGGCTCGTGGTGACGCACTGGAGTCCGCTGAGCGGGCTGCCCGACGCACCCGAGAGCTACCACGAGCTCGCCTTCACGCTCGAGCCTCGCGGCACCGGCACGCGGCTGGAGCTGGCCCAGGACGACAACCCCACCCCGGACGCCGCCGAGCACTCGCGGACGATGTGGGCCTCGATGCTGGAGGGCGTGAAGGCGCTGAGCGAGGCGCGCTGACGCCTCGGGACAGACCGGGCTGAGGCGTGGGCCGTCGGCGCCGACACCCCGGCCGCAGGCCCGCACTTCGGGATCAGACCGCGAGCCGCACCGTCGCGCGGAGCCCGCCGGAGGGCGCCTCGCCGAGCGCGACGTCACCTCCGTGCTCGCGCGCGATCTCCCGCGCGATCGCCAGGCCCAGCCCGCTCCCGCCGGCCTCGCGCCCGCGCGCCTCCTCCAGCCGGACGAACCGCTCGAAGACGCGTTCGCGATCCGCCGGGGCGATGCCGGCACCGTCGTCGTCCACGGTGACCAGGCCGTCCGCGACCGCCACCAGCACGCGCGACCTCGCGTGCCGGCCGGCGTTGTCCAGCAGGTTGCGCAGCACCCGCGACGCCTCCGCGGGCGACACCAGCAGGGGGGCCGGATCGCCCAGCTCGCAGTCGAGGTCGAGGTTCCGTGCTCGAGCGGTCGCGGCGGCCG
>JAEZZV010000089.1 GCA_023418375.1 Actinomycetes bacterium
GCCACGCGGCCCGCGCCGGACCGCAGCTCGCGCCGGACGGCGAGGTCGAGCGCCGTCGCCGCGCGGTGCATCAGGCCCCCGGGGAAGCCGCGCTCGGCCGCCAGCAGCGGCTCCTCGGCGGCACGGACGGCGTCGGCGCGGAAGGCCTCGATCACGAGCACCATCCTGCCGCCCCGGGCGCACGTGGGCAGCCCGATGGCGGCAGCACCGCCCCGCGTACCCTGGAACCCGGTCCAGACGGCGGGAGACGGGCGAGCATGAGCGGGAGCGACATCGCGGACTGTGCGCGCGAGCGCATCCTGGTGCTGGACGGCGCCTACGGCACGAGCTTCCAGCGCGCGGGCCTCACGGAGGCCGACTTCCGCTTCGACGGCGCCGACGACGCGCGCACCTACCAGGGCAACTTCGACCTCCTGTGCCTGACCC
Source organism: Actinomycetes bacterium (assembly GCA_023418375.1). Lineage (GTDB taxonomy): Bacteria > Actinomycetota > Actinomycetes > Actinomycetales > Cellulomonadaceae > Actinotalea. Next base: position 427 of record JAEZZV010000089.1, read on the forward strand.
GCCCCGACGTCGTCGCCGGCGTGCACCGCGCCTACCTCGAGGCCGGGGCGGACATCACCAAGACGAACACCTTCAACGCGACCTCCATCTCGCAGGCGGACTACGCCACGGGGCACCTGGTGACCGCCATCAACGAGGCGGCGGCGCGCATCGCCCGGGCCGAGTGCGACGCCGCCCAGGCGCGCGACGGGCGTCCGCGCTGGGTCGCGGGGAGCGTCGGGCCGACCAACCGCACCGCGTCGCTCTCCCCCGACGTCGAGCGGCCCGGCTTCCGCGCCGTGACGTTCGACGACCTCGCGACGGCGTACGAGGAGCAGGTCACCGCGCTGCTGCGGGGCGGGGTGGACCTCGTGCTCGTCGAGACCGTGTTCGACACCCTCAACGCGAAGGCCGCGCTGTTCGCGTGCGAGGAGGCGTTCGCCGCCGTCGGGCGCCGCGTGCCCGTGATGCTGTCGGGGACCATCACCGACGCGTCCGGCCGCACCCTGTCGGGCCAGACCCCCGAGGCGTTCGCGGTCTCCACCGAGCACGCCGACCTGTTCTCCCTCGGCCTGAACTGCGCCCTCGGCCCCGAGCGGCTGCGCCCGCACCTGCGCGAGATCGCGGCGTCCACCGGCGCGCTCGTCTCCGTGCACCCGAACGCCGGGCTGCCGAACGCCTTCGGCGAGTACGAGGAGACGCCCGAGCAGATGGCGCGGGTGCTGCGCGAGTTCGCCGTCGAGGCCCTGGTCAACGTCGTGGGAGGGTGCTGCGGCACGACGCCCGCCCACATCCGCGCGTTCGCCGACGCCGTCGCCGACCTGCCCCCGCGCGTCGCCGCGCCCCGCGAACCGCGCCTGCGGCTGTCCGGCCTCGAGCCGTTCACCCTCACCGACGACATCCCGTTCGTGAACGTCGGTGAGCGCACGAACGTCACGGGCAGCCCCAAGTTCTCCAGGGCGATCCTCGCGGGCGACGACGACGCCGCCGTCGCCATCGCGGCGCAGCAGGTCGCCGGGGGCGCGCAGATCGTCGACGTCAACGTCGACGAGGGCATGCTCGACGTGCCCGAGGTGATGTCCCGCTTCCTCAACCTGCTGGGGTCCGAGCCCGAGATCGCGCGGGTGCCGGTGATGATCGACTCGTCCGACTGGACCGTGCTCGAGACCGGCCTGAAGCGGCTGCAGGGCAAGGCCGTGGTCAACTCGCTGTCGCTCAAGGACGGCGAGGAGGCGTTCGTCGAGCGGGCGCGGCGGGTGCGCAGGTACGGGGCTGCCGTCGTCGTCATGGCCTTCGACGAGCAGGGCCAGGCCGACACGCTCGAGCGCCGGCAGGCCATCTGCTCGCGCGCGTACCGGCTGCTCACCGAGCAGGTCGGCATGGCGCCGCACGACATCATCTTCGACCCCAACGTGCTGACGGTCGCCACGGGCCTGCCCGAGCACGACCGGTACGCGCTGGACTTCATCGAGGCCGTGCGCTGGATCAAGGGCACCCTGCCCGGCGCTCTGACCAGCGGCGGGATCTCCAACGTCTCGTTCTCGTTCCGCGGCAACAACCACGTGCGCGAGGCGATGCACGCGGTGTTCCTGCGGCACGCGATCGAGGCGGGCCTGGACATGGGCATCGTCAACGCCGGCATGCTCACCGTCGAGGCCGACCTCGAGCCCGAGCTGCGCGAGGCCGTCGAGGACGTGATCCTCGCCCGCCACCCGGACGCGACCGAGCGGCTCATCGCGATCGCCGAGTCCTACAAGGAGGTCGCGAGCGACGCCCCGGCCGCCCAGGCGTGGCGCGCGCTGCCGGTCGCCGAGCGGCTGTCGCACGCGCTGGTGCACGGGCTCGTCGAGTTCGTCGAGGAGGACTCGGAGGAGGCGTACCGCGAGCTCGGCTCGCCGCTCGCCGTCATCGAGGGCCCGCTGATGGACGGCATGAACGTCGTCGGCGACCGGTTCGGGGCCGGCCAGATGTTCCTGCCCCAGGTGGTGAAGTCCGCGCGCGTGATGAAGGCAGCCGTCTCCTACCTGCGCCCGTACCTCGAGGCGGAGCAGGCCGCGCGGGTCGCCGCGGGCGACCTGTCGGACCGCGGCAAGGGCACCGTCGTCCTGGCCACCGTCAAGGGCGACGTGCACGACATCGGCAAGAACATCGTCGGGGTGGTGCTGGCCTGCAACGGGTACGTCGTGCACGACCTCGGCGTCATGGTGCCCGCCGAGCGCATCCTCGGAGAGGCCGAGCAGCTGCGCGCCGACGTCGTCGGCGTCTCGGGCCTGATCACGCCCAGCCTGCACGAGATGGTCGGCATCGCCGCGGAGATGCAGCGCCGCGGCCTGCGCACCCCGCTCATGGTCGGCGGGGCGACCACCAGTCGCGCGCACACCGCCGTGAAGATCGACCCGGCCTACGAGGGCCTCGTGGTGCACGTGCCGGACGCGAGCCGCGCCGTCGGTGTGGTGTCCGACATCCTCGCCCGGCCCGAGGACGTCGCCGCCCGGGCCGCCGCGGACTACGCCGCCCTGCGGGAGCGCCACGGCGAGCGCGACCACACGCTGGTCCCCCTGGCCGACGCGCGGGCGCGCGCGACCCGCCTGGACCCGCCGACGCCGCCCGCACCGAAGGAGCCCGCGCGGCGGCTGGTCACGCCTCCGATCGCCGAGCTCGCCGAGGTGATCGACTGGACGCCCCTGTTCACGGGCTGGGGCCTGCGCGGCACGTACCCGCGGATCCTCGACGACCCGCGCCAGGGCGAGCAGGCGCGCGCGCTGCTCGCCGATGCCCGAGCCCTCCTGGACCGCGTCATCGCGGACGGGTCGCTGACCGCGCGCGGCGTCGCCGGGATCTGGCAGGCCCGCCGCGTGGGCGACGACATCGAGGTCTACGCCGACGCCGACCCGCCCGCGGGCGGCGCACCGGGCACCCCGACGGCCGTCCTGCACACCCTGCGCCAGCAGCGTGAGCGGGCGGGAACGTACAGCGCCCTGGCCGACTACGTCGCCCTGGCCGGCGACCACGTCGGCGGGTTCGCCGTCGCGATCCACGGCGCGCAGGAGCTCGCCGGCACCTACGAGCAGGCGGGCGACGACTACACGGCCCTGCTGGTCAAGGCGCTGGCGGACCGGCTCGCCGAGGCGTTCGCCGAGTGGCTGCACCGCGAGGTGCGCGTGCGCCTGTGGGGCTACGTGCCCGATGAGGACCTCCCCGTCGACGAGCTGATCGCCGAGCGCTACCCCGGCATCCGGCCCGCGCCCGGGTACCCGGGGCAGCCGGACCACACCGAGAAGGAGGCCGTCTTCGCGCTGCTCGACGCGGGCGAGGCGGGTCTGTCCCTCACGGAGTCGTTCGCGATGTCGCCCCCGTCGGCGGTGTCGGGCCTGTACTTCGCGCACCCGGGCGCGCGGTACTTCGCCGTCGGGAAGATCGGGCGCGACCAGGTGGAGGACTACGCCGCACGCAAGGGCTGGACCCTCGCCGAGGCCGAGCAGTGGCTCGCGCCGAACCTCGGGTACGACCCGCCCTCCTGAGCCGCGCCCTCGTCAGCGCGTCGGCAACAGCCGGGCGTCGACCCGTCCGCGACGCGGGGCCCCGGGCGCGCGGTCGAACCGATTCGCACGGCGGGGTACCGTCTGCGCATGCGCTTCGGACTCTTCATCCCCCAGGGCTGGCGGCTCGACCTCGTCGGCATCGACCCGGCCGACCAGTGGGCCACGATGAACGGCCTCGCCACCCGCGCGGACGCCGGCGACGTCTGGGAGTCGGTGTGGGTCTACGACCACTTCCACACGGTCCCCGAACCGACGCGGGAGGCCACGCACGAGGCGTGGACGCTCATGGCCGCGTTCGCCGCGACGACGTCGCGCGTGCGCCTGGGGCAGATGTGCACGTGCATGGCCTACCGCAACCCCGCGTACCTCGCGAAGGTCGCGGCGACCGTCGACGTCATCTCCGGGGGGCGCGTCGAGATGGGCATCGGCGCCGGGTGGTACGAGCACGAGTGGCGCGCCTACGGCTACGGCTTCCCGAGCGCCGGCGAGCGGATCGCCGCCCTCGACGAGGGCGTGCAGATCATGAAGCAGGCCTGGGAGACCGGCGAGGCGACGCTCGACGGCCGCTTCTACCGGGTCGACGGCGCCCGCGTGTACCCGCAGCCGCTCCAGTCGCCGCGCATCCCGCTCTGGATCGCCGGCGGCGGCGAGAAGAAGACCCTGCGGATCGTCGCGCAGATGGGCGACTACGCGAACCTGTCCGGCGACCCCGAGACCTTCGCGCACAAGTCCTCGGTGCTCGAGGCGCACTGCCGCGAGGTGGGTCGGGACTTCGCCCAGATCACGCGCTCGGCCAACTACAACGTGTTCATCGGCGAGACCGAGGCCGACGTCGCGGCGAAGCTCGACTGGGCGGAGGAGCGCCTGCGCCGCCTCGTGCCGGAGCGGGCCGACGCCGAGGTCGCGGGCCTGCGCTCGGGCCCGCTCGTCGGGACGCCCGGGCAGATCGTGGAGAAGCTCACCGAGCTCCGCGGCCTGGGCATGGAGTACGCGATCACGTACTTCGCCGACGCCGCCTACGACACGTCGAGCATCGAGCTCTTCGAGCGCGAGGTCGTCCCGGCCCTGCGCTGACCCCGCGCCTCCCGCGGGCGGCTCGGGGCGGTCACAGCGCGCCGGTCAGCTGCTGGAGCGCCAGGCTGCTCGTCGCGACCGCGAGCGACAGCAGGCCGCCGAGGGCCAGGGGGCGCCAGCCCGCGCGTCGCAGGCCCGCCACGGACGTGAGCAGCCCCACCCCGGCCAGGGCGACGGCGGTCAGCAGGTGCGCGGCGTCGGAGATGCCGGGGCCCCAGGCTGCCGGCACGACGCCCGCGCTGCGCAGCGCCGACGCCACCAGGAACAGCACCAGGAACGGCGGGACGAGGCGCCGCCACGGCACGCGGTCGGCGGGGCCCGTCCCGCCCGCGCCCGCGCCCGCGCTCGCCCGTGCCCGCCGCTGGGTCCGGACCGCGAGCGCCACGGAGACCGGGACGATCATCAGCGTCCGGGTGAGCTTCACGATCACCGCCGCCGACGCCGCCGCGGCCCCGAACACCGTGCCGGCCGCCACGACCGACGACGTGTCGTTGATCGCGGTCCCGGCCCACAGCCCGAAGCCCGCCTGCGACATCCCGAGCGCGTGCCCGACCAGGGGGAACGCGACGGCGCCGATCACGTTGAACACGACGATGGTGCCCACCGCGTAGGCGACCGCGGCCTCGGAGGCGCCGATCACGGCGCTCACGGTCGCGATGGCCGACGCCCCGCAGATGCCCGTGCCGACACCGACGAGCGTCCGGGTCTCCTCGTCCACGCGCAGCCACCGGCCGAGCAGCGCCGCGCCGCCGAGCGCCACGGCGAGCGTGCCGACCATCACGGGGAGCGCGTCCGTGCCCGTGCGCGCGACCTCGCGCAGCGACAGCCCCGCACCGAGCAGCACGACGGCTGCCTGCAGCACCCCTTTCGCCGCCACCCGCGCGCCGGGCACGACGGCGGCC
>JAEZZV010000094.1 GCA_023418375.1 Actinomycetes bacterium
GCCCGGCGGTCGCCGCGGGGGCCGTGGGGCCCAGGCCCGGCGCCGGGCCCGCCGTCGGCGCGCTCACTGCGCCAGGTCCCGGCGCAGGACGGTCGCACCGTGCAGGTACACGTGCTGCACCGCCGCGCGCGGCACGTCGAGCTCGGCGTGCGCCATCAGCCGCACCACGCGAGGTAGGGCGTGCGGCACGTCGATCTCGACCGCGCACATGAGCGGCACGTCACCCATGCCCATCTCGCGCGCCGCCGTCGCCGGGAAGTCGCTCGTCAGGTCGGGGGTGCAGGTGAAGATCACGGAGATGAGCGCGCCGGAGTCGATCCCGTTCGCGTCGAGAACCGCCTGCACGAGCTCGGCGGTGCGCGCGAACAGGTGCTCGCGCTCGTCGCGGTCGAGCTGGGTCGCGCCGCGGATGGCCCGCACGGTCATCTCAGTCCTCCCCGTCCGCCCGCCCGGGCATCCTGCCGACGACCGTGAGCGCACGTCCGCGCGGAAGGCTACCCGCCGTCACATCCCCACCTCGGCCATCAGGACGCCGAGCTCCTTCGCCGTGAGCTCCCGCAGGTGCCCCGGCTTCAGGTTCCCCAGGCGGACGGGCCCCACCTGCGTCCGGACGAGGCGCACGACCGGGTGCCCGACGGCCTCCATGAGCCGGCGGACGATCCGGTTCCGGCCCTCGTGCAGGACCACCTCGACGAGCGTCCGGTCGCCCGAGGCGTCGACCACCCGGAAGGAGTCCACGGCCACCGGCCCGTCCTCGAGCTGGATCCCCGCACGCAGCGCCGCGCCGACGGCCGGCCGGACCCGCCCCGAGACCGTCGCCAGGTAGGTCTTGCGCACCCCGTGCGAGGGATGGGCGAGCCGGTTGGCCAGCTCGCCGTCGTTGGTGAGCAGGAGCAGGCCCTCGGTCTCCGCGTCGAGGCGGCCGACGTGGAACAGCCGCTCGGGACGGTCCGCGACGTACTGCGCGAGCGAGGGGCGCCCACGGTCGTCGCTCATCGTCGACACGACGCCGGCGGGCTTGTTGAACGCGAGCGTGACCATGCTGGTGTCGAGCTGGACCCGCCGGCCGTCCACGTGCAGCACGACCGTGTGCGGGTCCACCCGGACACCCAGCTCGCGCACGACGACGCCGTCGACGCTCACCCGCCCCGCGGAGATGAGCTCCTCGCACGCCCGCCGCGAGCCGAGACCGGCCCCGGCCAGCACCTTCTGCAGCCGGACGCCGCCGGGCTCGTGCACGTCGCGCTCGGGTTCCCGTGCCATGTCAGCGCCCGCCCTCGGCCTCGTCGAGGCTGCCGAGCGACTCGAGGTCCGGAAGGTACGGCGCCAGCGGCGGCAGCTCGTCCAGCGTGCTCATGCCCATCCGCTCCAGGAAGTACGACGTCGTCCCGTACAGGACCGCCCCCGACGGCTCCGTGCCGACCTCGGCGACCAGCCCCCGGCTGACCAGGGTCCGCACCACCGACTCGACGTTCACGCCCCGCACCGCCGACACCTGACCCCGGGTGACCGGCTGACGATAGGCGATCACGGCGAGCGTCTCGAGCGCCGCCTGCGTCAGGCGGGCCGACTGCCCGTCGACGACGAAGCGCCCGACGACGTCCGCGTGCGCCGCCGAGGAGTAGATCCGCCAGCCGCCCCCGGCCTCCCGCAGCTCGAAACCGCGCGGACGCGCGCCCGTCTCGCCCCGGTACTCGGCGGCGAGGTCGGTGAGCACGGCCTCCACCTCCCTGGTGGGCAGGCCGAGCACCGTGGCGAGCTGGACCGCGCCGACCGGCTCGTCGGCCACCATGAGGACGGCCTCGACCGCCGCGTGCGCGCCGCCGGGCAGGTCGGCGACGTCGAACGCCAGCTCGTCGACCGTAGGCAGTCCGGCGGTCGCTGCCGGCTCCGGCCCTACGGCGGTCTCGTCAGGCGCTGTCATCGCGCTCTCCTTCGTCGGTGGGTCCGCCTCCCGGCCCCGAGGCGGGGGCCGGGCCCTCGGGCAGGTCGTCGTAGTCGTCGGTCACCGTGACCTCCGCGTCGCCACCGGTCCAGCGGATCGTCAGCTCACCGAGCGGGGTCACCTGGTCGAACGCGACCACGCCCTCGCGGTACAGCTCCAGCAGCGCGAGGAACCGTGCCACGAGCACGGTCGACGACCCGGCGTCCCGCACGAGCGAGCGGAAGGTGCCCGATCCCGAACGCCGCAGCTTGTCGGCGACGATCGTCGCCTGCTCGCGCACGCTGACCGTCGGCGCGTAGAGGTGGCTCGTGTCGACCTCGGGCGCAGGCCTCGGGCGCAGCGCGTGCGCGGCGAGGATCGCGAGCTCGGCCGGCCCGATCTCGAGCACGAGCTCCGGCAGGAGGGTCGCGAGCTGAGGCTCCAGCGGGACCGCGCGCGGCGTGCGCCGACCCTGCTCGGCCAGCCGCGTCCCGATGGCGGCCGCGGCCTCCTTGAACGCGCGGTACTGCAGCAGCCGCGCGAACAGGAGGTCGCGCGCTTCGAGCAGCTCGAGGTCCTCGGCGTCGTCCTCGGTGGCGGGCAGCAGGCGCGCCGCCTTGAGGTCCAGCAGGGTCGCGGCGACGACGAGGAACTCGCTCAGCCGGCCGAGGTCCCACGGCTCCGAGCGCGCCTCCGCGTCGCGGACCGCGGCGATGAACTCGTCGGTGACCTGGGCGAGCGCAACCTCGGTGATGTCGAGCCGGTGCCGCGAGATGAGCGACAGGAGCAGGTCGAACGGTCCGGAGAAGTTCTCGAGGTGGACCTCGAACGCCCCTGCCCGGGCCGGCGCCGGTGCGGGCTCGACGGGCGCAGCCTCAGGCGGCATCGCCGCGGGCCACCAGCTCGCGGGCCAGCTGCCGGTAGGCGGAGGCGCCGGCGTGGGACGGGGCGTAGGTCGTGATCGGCTCCGCCGCGACGGACGAGTCCGGGAACTTCACGGTCCGGCCGATGACGGTGTGCAGCAGCTGGTCCCCGAAGGCCTCGAGCACCCGCGCGAGGACCTCCTTGGAGTGCAGGGTCCGCGGGTCGTGCATGGTGCCGACGATGCCGTCGATACGCAGCCGCGGGTTGAGCCGGTCGCGCACCTTCTCGACCGTCTCGATGAGCAGCGCGACTCCGCGCAGCGCGAAGAACTCGCACTCGAGCGGGATGAGCACCCCGTGTGCGGCCGTGAGCGCGTTCACCGTGAGCAGGCCGAGCGACGGCTGGCAGTCGATGAGGATGACGTCGTACTCGCCCTCGGCCTGACGGAGCGCACGGGCGAGCACGGACTCGCGCGCGACCTCGCCGACGAGCTGCACCTCCGCAGCGGACAGGTCGATGTTCGCGGGCAGCACGTCGAGACCGGGGACGGAGGTCGGCCGCACGACGTCGGCGACCTGCGCACCCCGCTCCATGAGCAGCGTGTACACCGTCTTGTCGAGCTCGTGCGGGTTGACACCGAGGCCCACCGACGCGGCACCCTGCGGGTCGAAGTCCACGATCAGCACCCGCCGGCCGTACTCGGCCAGCGCGGCCCCCAGGTTGATCGTCGTCGTCGTCTTGCCGACGCCGCCCTTCTGGTTGCACAGGGCGATGATGCGGGCCGGACCGTGCGTCGCCAGCGGCTCGGGCTCGGGAAACTCCGGCAGCGGGCGCCCGACGGGGTCAACGGTCACGACGTCGTTCGGGCTGGTCACGCCGAGAGGCTACCGCAGCCGAGGGGGACCGCCCGGGTGCAACACCGACCCCGGACCGGGTGCCCGGGAGCACGGTCCCGTGCCGTCGCGGGGCCTCACCCCAGCGCGCGGGGGTGGGCCAGGGCGTACACCTCGCGCAGGGAGTCCGGCGTGACGTGCGTGTAGATCTGCGTGGTGGTCACCGAGGCGTGGCCGAGCAGCTCCTGCACGACACGCACGTCCGCTCCGCCCTGGAGCAGGTGCGTCGCGAACGAGTGCCGCAGGGTGTGGGGCGAGACCTCGTCGGCCCCCGGGATGCCCGCCCGGCGCGCGGCCTGGCGCAGGACCGCCCACGCGCTCTGCCTGCTCAGCCGGGCTCCCCTGGAGTTGAGGAAGACGGCGGCGTTCCCCCGACCGCCCGCGGCCAGGGCCGGGCGCGACCGCACCAGGTAGGCGTCGACGGCGGCCAGCGCGAACGAGCCGACGGGCACCACGCGCTCCTTGCCGCCCTTGCCCAGGAGACGGGCCGCGGCGCGGTCGGGGTCCAGGTCCAGGTCGTCGACGTCGAGCCCCACCACCTCGCTGATCCGCGCGCCCGTCGAGTAGCAGAGCTCCAGGAGCGCCCGGTCGCGCAGCGGCACGGGCCCGTCCCCCTGCCCCGCGGCGTCCAGGAGCGCGGCGACGTCCTCCACGCTCATCGCGCGTGGCAGGCGCCGCGGCTGCGCGGGCGGCTTCACGCCGGCGGACGGGTCGACGTCGGTGAGGCCCTCCACCGCGCAGAAGCGGTGCCAGCCGTGCACCGCGGCGACCACCCGGGCCGTCGACGACGCCGCCAGCGCCGCGCCACCCGACCCGCTGCGCAGCGCCGTGACGAACGCGCGCACGTCGGCCTCGCCGACGCCGGTCACGTCCGAACGACCGCGCGCGGTGAGGAAGACGGCGTACCGGGCGAGGTCTCTGCGGTACGCCGCGAGAGTGTTGCGGGCCAGACCCCGCTCGACCGCGAGGTGGTCCAGGTAGCGCTCGACGGCGGCCGCGAGACCGGGCGCCACGGGCGCGACGTCCTCCTTGACGGCGCCCGTGACGTCGCCGGGTACGAAGCCGGGCTGGACGGGCATCACACGGGCAGGAACGGGTCCACCGCGACGGCGGCGAACAGGACCGTGAGGTAGGTGATCGAGCCGTGGAACACGGCCATCTCGCCGAGCCTGCGGCCCGGGACGGGGTGCCGGGCACGCCACAGGAGCACCCCCACCGACCACAGGAACCAGGCGCCCGAGGCGGACGCGACGACCGTGTAGACCCACGACATCGGGGCCAGGGGCACGAGCGCGAGCGACGACGCCACCATCGCGACCGAGTACGCGACCATCTCGACCCCGACGCGCACGTCGCTCGCCACGACGGGCAGCATCGGCACCCCGGCGACGGCGTAGTCGCGGCGGAACTTCATCGACAGCGGCCAGTAGTGCGGCGGCGTCCAGAAGAAGATGACCAGGAACAGTGCCACCGGCGCCCAGTCCAGCGACCCGGTGACCGCTGCCCACCCGATGAAGACGGGCATGCAGCCCGCGATCCCGCCCCAGACGATGTTCTGGGGCGTGCGCCGCTTGAGCAGCATCGTGTAGCCGACGACGTAGAGCAGGATCGCCGCGGCCGTCAGCAGCGCGGACGCGACGTTGACCACGACCCAGAAGAACGTCACGGAGACGACCCCCAGCACGATGCCGAACACGAGCGCGGCGCGCGGCGTGACCTCCCCCGTGACGAGAGGGCGGCGCCGCGTCCGGTTCATCACGGCGTCGATGTCCCGGTCGAGGTACATGTTCAGGGTGTTCGCCGACCCCGCCGCCACGGTGCCGCCGACCAGCGTCGCCGCGAGCAGGCCGAACGACGGGAACCCGCCGCCGACGCGCTGCTGCGCGAGGAGCATCGTCGGCAGCGTCGTGACGAGGAGCAGCTCGATGATGCGCGGCTTGGTCAGGGCGACGTACGCGCCGACCCGCCGCAGCGCCCCGAGAGCCGCCGACGACGCGCGGCCACGTCCGGCGGGCGCGCTGGCACCGGCCTGCGCCGAGCTGGCTGTGCGCACGACGGCGGGCTCCGTTCTGCTGGGGTTCCGCGGCCCATCGTAAGGTGAGGAGGGCCCCGGGCCCTACGTCCTAGATCATCGCCGCGCGTCCGGCGGGCGCGGCCCGTCCAGCACGCGGCGCGGACGTCGGTCCTGGTCGTCCGCCGCTAGGCTCGCAGCAGCAGGTCGACGGTCCGGTTCGAGCGCCCCGTCCGGCGGCCGGCCCGACGGCAGCGGCACCGGTCCACGCGACCGGGGTGCCGGGCCCCACCCCACGCCCCGGACCCGGATCCGGGCAGGAATGAGGAGCTGTGAACTCGACGCCCACCACCGGCCTCGACTGGACCGACCTCGACGCGCGCGCGGTCGACACCCTGCGTGTGCTCGCGGCCGACGCCGTGCAGAAGGTCGGCAACGGCCACCCCGGCACCGCGATGAGCCTGGCCCCCGCGGCCTACCTGCTCTTCCAGCGCTACCTGCGGCACGACCCCGCAGACCCGCGCTGGGCCGGCCGCGACCGCTTCGTGCTGTCGGCGGGCCACTCGTCACTGACGCTGTACCTGCAGCTCTTCGCCTCCGGCTACCCGCTGTCGCTCGACGACATCAAGGCCCTGCGCACGTGGGGTTCCAAGACCCCCGGCCACCCGGAGTACAAGCACACCGAGGGCGTCGAGATCACGACGGGCCCGCTCGGCCAGGGCCTCGCCTCCGCCGTCGGCATGGCGATGGCCGCCCGGCGCGAGCGTGGCCTGTTCGACCCCGAGGCCGCCCCCGGGACGAGCCCGTTCGACCACACCATCTGGGTGATCGCCGGTGACGGCGACCTCCAGGAGGGCGTGACGTCCGAGGCGTCGTCCATCGCGGGCCACCAGGAGCTCGGCAACCTCGTCGTGATCTACGACGACAACCACATCTCGATCGAGGACGACACGAACGTCTCCTTCAGCGAGGACGTCCTGGCCCGCTACGCGGCGTACGGCTGGCACACGCAGCGCGTCGACTGGACCAACGGCGGCAGCGGCTACGTGGAGGACGTCCACGCCCTCGGGGCAGCCCTCGAAGCCGCGCGCGCCGAGACGGGGCGCCCGTCGATCATCTCCCTGCGCACGATCATCGGCTGGCCCTCGCCGAACAAGAAGGACTCCGGCGGAATCCACGGCTCCGCGCTGGGTGACGCCGAGGTCCGGGCGCTCAAGGAGGTCGTCGGCTTCGACCCCGAGCAGACGTTCGCCGTCGACGACGAGGTCCTCGCCCACGCCCGCAAGGTGGCGGCACGGGGCGCCCAGGCGCACGCCGAGTGGGACCACGCCTTCGCCGACTGGCGCACGGCGCAGCCGGAGCGGGCCGAGCTGTTCGACCGCCTCGCCGCCCGCCGGCTGCCGAGCGGCTGGGCCGACGCGCTCCCCGTCTTCCCGGCCGGCAAGGCCGTGGCGACGCGCTCGGCGTCGGGCAAGGTCCTGTCCGCGCTGGCGCCCGTGCTGCCGGAGCTGTGGGGCGGCTCCGCCGACCTCGCCGGCTCCAACAACACCACGATGGACGGCGAGCCGTCGTTCCTGCCCGAGTCCCGCAGCACCCGGACCTACCAGGGCACCCCGTACGGCCGGACGCTGCACTTCGGCATCCGCGAGCACGCCATGGGCTCGATCCTCAACGGCATCGCGCTGCACGGCGGCACCCGCCCGTACGGCGGCACGTTCCTCGTCTTCAGCGACTACATGCGGCCCGCCGTCCGGCTCGCGGCCCTCATGGAGATCCCGGTGACGTTCGTGTGGACGCACGACTCCATCGGCCTCGGCGAGGACGGCCCGACGCACCAGCCGGTCGAGCACCTCGCGGCCCTCCGGGCCATCCCTGGCCTCGACGTCGTCCGGCCCGCCGACGCGAACGAGACCTCGTGGGCGTGGCGCACGATCCTCGAGCGCACCGACCACCCGGCCGGCCTCGTCCTCACGCGCCAGAACGTCCCGACGTTCGAGCGCGGCGAGGGCCCGGCGACCGGTGAGACGTTGGCCGCGGCCGACGGCGTCGCACGTGGCGCGTACGTCCTCGCGGAGGCTGCGTCGGGCACGCCCGACGTGATCCTCCTGGCCACGGGCTCCGAGGTGCAGATCGCCCTGGCGGCGCGCGAGCAGCTCGCCGAGGCCGGCGTCGGTGCGCGCGTCGTGTCCGTCCCCTGCCGCGAGTGGTTCGACGAGCAGGACGCGGCTTACCGTGAGTCGGTGCTCCCGGCCTCTGTGCGTGCGCGTGTCTCCGTCGAGGCCGCCGTCGCCCAGGGCTGGCGGGAGCTCGTCGGCGACGCGGGCCGTTGCGTCTCGCTCGAGCACTTCGGTGCGTCCGCCGACTACGAGCGGCTCTACGCCGAGTTCGGCATCACGCCGGAGGCGGTCGTCGCGGCCGCCCAGGCGTCGCTCGCCGACGTCGCGGCCGGCACCGTCACGCCCGGCGGTCCGGCCCGCAGTACCGAGGGTGGCACCGGCGACATGTGACACCCCCCTGACGACGCCCGGCCGCCACCCGACGGCGGCCGGGCCCCGACAGCGAGGAGGACACGCATGACTGCGTTCGACGACCAGGGCGCTCTCACGCCCCGGGACGAGGCGCTCCCCGCGCCGCTGCGTGCGCTGCGCGAGGCGGGCGTCGCCGTCTGGCTCGATGACCTCTCCCGGGAGCTCCTCCGCTCCGGAGAGCTCGCCCGCCTGGTGACCGAGCGCGGCGTCGTCGGGGTGACCAGCAACCCGACGATCTTCGCGTCCGCCCTTGCCGAGGGCGACGCCTACCAGGCGCAGCTCGCCGAGCTGGCGGCTGCGGGCGCCGACGTCGACGACGCCGCGCTGGCCCTCATGACCGACGACGTCCGCGCGGCCTGCGACCTCTTCGCGGGCCTGCACCGTGCGAGCGGCGGCCCGGACGGGCGCGTGTCGCTGGAGGTGGCACCGAGCCTGGCGCGCGACACGGCGGGCACGGTGGCGATGGCGCGGCGCCTGTGGGAGACCGTCGACCGGCCGAACCTCTACATCAAGATCCCTGCGACGCCCGAGGGCCTGCCGGCCATCGCCGAGGCGACAGCCCTGGGCATCAGCGTCAACGTCACGCTGATCTTCTCCCTGGACACGTACCGCGGGGTGCTCGACGCCTACTCCGAGGGCCTCGAGCGCGCCCGCGCGGCGGGACGCGACCTGGCGACCATCGACTCCGTCGCGTCGTTCTTCGTGTCGCGCGTGGACTCGGCCGTCGACGCGCGCCTCGACGAGCTCGGGACCCCCGAGGCAGCGAGCCTGCGCGGCAGCATCGCGATCGCGAACGCCCGCCTCGCCTACGAGGTCTTCGAGGAGTACACCGCCGGCCCGAGGTGGCAGGCTCTGGCGGCGGCCGGGGCTCAGCCGCAGCGCCCGCTGTGGGCCTCCACCGGTGTCAAGGACGCGGCGTACGCCGACACCCGGTACGTGGACGAGCTCGTCGCGCCCGGCGTCGTGAACACGATGCCCGGCGGCACGCTCGAGGCGGTCGCCGACCACGGCCACGTCACCGGTGACACCGTCACCACGGCCTACGACGACGCGCGCGAGCGGCTGGCGCGACTCGCCGCCCTCGGCGTCGACCTCGACGCGGTCACGAGCGAGCTCGAGGACCAGGGTGTGGCGAAGTTCGACGCGAGCTGGTCCGAGCTCGTCGCGTCGGTGTCGGCCGGCCTGCGCGGGGCGACCGCGTGAGCCCGACGGGGGGCGGGCGCCCGAACCCTCTGCGCGACCCCCGGGACCGTCGTCTGCCGAGGATCGCCGGCCCGTGCGGGCTGGTGATCTTCGGCGTCACCGGCGACCTCGCGCGGCGCAAGCTCATGCCCGCGGTGTACGACCTCGCCAACCGCGGCCTGCTGCCCCCCGGGTTCGCCCTCACGGGCTTCGCGCGCCGCGACTGGGAGGACCAGGACTTCGCGCAGGTGGTGCACGACGCCGTCCAGGAGAACGCGCGCACGCCGTTCCGCGAGGCCGTCTGGCAGCAGCTCGCCGAGGGCATCCGGTTCGTCCAGGGCGAGTTCGACGACGACGAGGCGTTCGACCGGCTCAGCACGACGGTCGCCGACCTCGACGCCGAGCGGGGCACGGGGGGGAACCACGCGTTCTACCTGTCGGTACCGCCGCGGGCCTTTCCCCTGGTCTGCCGGCAGCTGGCCCGATCGGGGCTCTCCGAGCAGCCCGAGGGTGCCTGGCGGCGCGTGGTGGTCGAGAAGCCGTTCGGTCACGACCTCGCCAGCGCGCGCGAGCTGAACGACGTCGTGTCCACGGTCTTCACGCCGGAGTCGGTGTTCCGCATCGACCACTACCTCGGCAAGGAGACCGTCCAGAACATGCTGGCGCTGCGGTTCGCCAACCAGCTGTTCGAGCCGATCTGGAACGCCAACTACGTCGACCACGTGCAGATCACGATGGCCGAGGACATCGGCATCGGCGGGCGCGCCGGCTACTACGACGGCATCGGTGCCGCCCGGGACGTCATCCAGAACCACCTGCTCCAGCTCCTCGCGATCACCGCGATGGAGGAACCGGTGTCCTTCGGCGCCGACGACCTGCGCGCCGAGAAGGAGAAGGTCCTCTCGGCCGTCCGGCTGCCGAAGGACCTGGCCGCGCACACCGCCCGGGGCCAGTACGCCGCCGGCTGGCAGGGCGGTGAGGAGGTGGCCGGCTACCTCGACGAGACGGGCATCGCGCCGGACTCCGTCACCGAGACGTACGCCGCCATCCGCCTCGACATCGACACCCGGCGCTGGGCGGGGGTCCCGTTCTACCTGCGGACCGGCAAGCGGCTCGGACGCCGCGTGACGGAGGTCGCCGTCGTCTTCAAGAAGGCGCCGCACCTGCCGTTCGAGTCGACCGCGACGACGGAGCTGGGCAACAACGCCCTGGTCATCCGCGTACAGCCGGACGAGGGCGTGACGATCCGGTTCGGCGAGAAGGTGCCCGGCACGTCGATGGAGGTACGCGACGTGACCATGGACTTCGGGTACGGGCACGCGTTCACCGAGTCCTCCCCCGAGGCCTACGAGCGGCTCATCCTGGACGTGCTGCTGGGCGACCCGCCGCTCTTCCCGCGGCACCGGGAGGTCGAGCTGTCGTGGACGATCCTCGACCCGATCACCGAGTTCTGGGCGGGGCAGGGGCAGCCCGAGTCGTACCGCTCGGGCACCTGGGGACCCACCTCGGCCGACCTCATGATGGCCCGCGACGGCCGCGCGTGGCGGCGTCCGTGACCGGCGTCGTGCCCGCCACCGTGCCCACCACCGGAGGTGCCCGATGATCGTCGACCTGCCCGACACGACCACCGCCGAGGTCGCGCGCCGCCTCGTCCACCTGCGTGAAGAGGGTGGGGCCGTGGCCCTCGGTCGCGTCCTCACGCTGGTCATCGACGCCGACGCGGACGACGTCGAGGACGCCGTCGCCGTGACGAACGACGTCAGCCGCGAGCACCCGATGCGCGTCATCGTGCTGGCGCGCCGCAGCGAGTCCGGCGGCCCACGCCTGGACGCCCAGATCCGCGTCGGCGGCGACGCCGGAGCGAGCGAGGTCGTGCTGCTCACCGCGTCCGGCGAGATGCTCGAGCACAGCGACACGCTGGTCGTGCCGCTGCTTCTGCCCGACGCCCCGATCGTCGCCTGGTGGCCCCGCGAGATCCCCGAGCGGCCGGCCGCGCACCCGATCGGCCAGATGGCCCAGCGCCGGATCACCGACTCCGTCGCCTGCGCCGACCCCGTCGGCACGCTCCGCCGCCTCCGCAGCGGGTACACCGGCGGCGACACCGACCTCGCGTGGACCCGGCTCACCGTGTGGCGCGGCCTCCTCGCCGCGGCACTCGACCTGCCCCCCGACGAGCCGGTCACCTCGGCGGTCGTCGCCGGGGACGAGCACCACCCGTCCGTCTGGCTCCTCGGCGCATGGCTCGCGGAGGCCCTGGGCTGCCCGGTGGAGGTCGTCGCCGAGGACGGCGCGGCGGGGATCACGCACGTGAGCCTCGAGCGGGCCTCCGGCCCCGTCCGGATCGACCGCCCTGACGGGCGCCGCGCCACGCTGCTGCACCCCGGCCAGCCGGTGCGTCACCTCGCGATGCCGTTGCGGGAGCTGCGCGAGTGCCTCTCGGAGGACCTGCGGCGGATGGACGCCGACGAGGTGTACGGCGAGGTGCTCGGGTCCGGCCTGGCTCGGGTGCTGCCGTGACGGCGCCCCTGGTCGTCGTCCACCCGGACGCCGAGTCGCTGGCCGCGGGCACCGCGGCCAGGCTGCTGCTCCGGCTCATGGACGCCCAGTCGGTGCACCGGCCGGTCCACCTGGGCCTCACCGGCGGCGGCATGGGCGCCCGTGTGCTCTCTGCGGTCTCGGCCTCTCCCCTGCGCGACGCCGTCGACTGGACGGGCGTGCACGTGTGGTGGGGCGACGAACGCTTCCTGCCCGCCGGGGACCCCGAGCGCAACGAGACCCAGGCCCGCGCCGCCCTGCTGGACGCGCTGCCGATCCCACCGGGGAACGTCCACCCGGTTCCCTCGGCCGGCCACGGCGTCTCCTCGCCGCACGACGCCGCGGTCGCCTACGCGACCGAGCTCGCCGGGTTCGCCGTCGACGGGGACGACGCCGGGCCGGCGGTTCCGGGCTTCGACGTGCTGATGCTCGGGGTCGGTCCCGACGGGCACGTGGCGTCGCTGTTCCCCGGCCAGGCCACGCTCGCCGTCCTCGACCGGACGACGGTCGGCGTGACCGAGTCGCCCAAGCCGCCCCCGGAGCGCGTCAGCCTCACGCTCCCGGCGATCGAGGCGGCCCAGGAGGTCTGGCTGGTCGTGGCGGGCGCGGACAAGGCCGACGCGGTACGGCGCGCCCTCGCCGGCGCGGATCCGGCGGAGGTCCCCGCGTCGGCGGTGCGCGGCCGGTCGCGCACGCTGTGGCTCCTCGACGTCGAGGCGGCCTCATGACGGGCGGGCCGACCGACCCGGCGACGTGGGCGGCCGTCGACGGGTGGCTCGACGACCTGCTCCCGGCGGCCGTGGAGGTGCAGCGCGCCCAGGAGCGGGCCGACGCCGCAGGCCTGCCCGCGATCCAGGTGTCGGTGCAGCAGGGGCGGCTGCTGGCCCTGCTGGCCGCGAGCATCGGCGCCCGACGGGTGCTCGAGGTCGGCACGCTCGCGGGCGTCAGCGCGCTCTGGCTGGCGCGTGCGCTGCGGCCGCCCGACCGACGCCTCACGACGTTCGAGCTCCGGCCCGAGCACGCGGAGGTCGCCCGTGCCGCCCTGGCTGCAGCGGGTCTGGGCGACGTCGTGGACGTGCGCGTCGGCCCGGCGCTGGAGGGCCTCGCCGGGCTGGCCGCGGAGGCGCCCGAGCCCTACGACCTCGCCTTCATCGACGCCGACAAGCCGGCGAACACGGCGTACGTGCGCGCGGTGCTCCCCCTCCTCCGACCCGGTGGCCTCCTCATCGTCGACAACGTCGTGCGGGGCGGGGCCGTCATCGACGCGACCGGCGACGCCGCCGCCCTCGGCTCGCGCGCCGTCGTGGAGGCCGTCGCCGCGGAGCGGGGCCTGCACGCGACGGTCCTGCAGTCCGTCGGCGCCAAGGGCTACGACGGGATGCTCGTCGCCCGGCTCACCGACTGACAACTCCCCGGCACGACGAAGGCCGGGCCCCGCGCGGGGTCCCGGCCTTCGTCGTGTCGTGTCGGCGGGCGTCAGCCGCCGCGTCGGGCGCGCAGCGCCGCCAGTGCCTCGTCGAGGATGGCCGCGCCGTCCTCGTCGCTGCGGCGCTCCTTCACGTATGCGAGGTGCGTCTTGTACGGCTCGTTGCGCACGGGCTCCGGCGGCGCGTCCTTGTCCCGGCCGGCAGGGAAGCCGCACCGCGGGCAGTCCCAGTTCTCCGGGACCTCGACGCCGGCCTCCTCCGAGAAGCTCGGCCGCGTCTCGTGCCCGTTCGCGCACCAGTACGACACCCAGAACCGCGGCGCGGAGTCGCCGCGCTCGGCCTCACCCATCGGGCCCGCGCCGACGCGCGAGCCCCGGATAGCACTACCGCTCGCCATGCCGCGCCGTCCTCAGCTGACCCGCTGGAGCAAGCCCAGCAGGATGATCATCAGGGTCCACACGAGGGCCAGGCCCACGGTGAGCCGGTTCAGGTTGCGCTCGGCGACGCCGGAGCTGCCCGCCGTGCTCGAGATGCCGCCGCCGAACATGTCCGAGAGGCCACCGCCGCGGCCCTTGTGGAGCAGCACCAGCAGCACCACGAGCACGCTGGTGATCACCAGCAGGACTTGCAGGACAATGCGCAGAGCGTCCACGAAGCGTTCCTTCGTCAGTGGGTGAGGCGCCGGGGCGCCGGTACAGCGGCTGGTCAAGGATAGGCGACGCCACGCCCAGACCGAAGTCCCACGCCCGGCCGGCCTCGCGGACGGCCGGGCGTGGTTGCGTGTCGGTGTCGCGCGACGCCGTCAGGCGACGGTGTGCGACTGGTACCGCACGATCTTCGCGAACTCCTCGGCGTCGAGGCTGGCCCCGCCGACGAGCGCGCCGTCGACGTCGGTCTCCGCCATGATCGCCGCGATGTTCCCGGACTTCACCGAGCCGCCGTAGAGCACGCGGACGGCGTCGGCCACCTCGGCCGAGAAGAGCTCGGAGAGACGCGCGCGGATCGCACCGCAGACCTCCTGCGCGTCGGCCGGGGTCGCGACCTCGCCGGTGCCGATCGCCCAGACGGGCTCGTACGCGACGACGACCTGCGCCGCCTGCTCCGCCGTCAGACCCGCGAGCGAGCCGTCGAGCTGGGCGAGCGTGTACTCGACCTGACGACCCTCCTTGCGGACGTCCAGGCCCTCGCCCACGCACACGATCGGGACGATGCCCTGGCCGAACGCCGAACGCGCCTTGGCGGCGACGAGCGCGTCGTCCTCGCCGTGGTACTGGCGACGCTCGGAGTGCCCGACGACGACGTAGCGGCAGCCGAGCTTGGCGAGCATGACCGGCGAGATCTCGCCGGTGTACGCGCCGTCGGTGTGCGCCGAGACGTCCTGCGCGCCGAAGCCGATCTCGAGCTTGTCGGCGTCGACGAGCGTCTGCACGGAGCGGATGTCCGTGAAGGGCACCATGACAGCGACCTCGACGGCCGCGTAGTCGTGCTTGGCGTCCTTCAGGCTCCAGGCGAGCTTCTGGACGAGATGCGTGGCCTGGTGATGGTCCAGGTTCATCTTCCAGTTGCCCGCCATCAGGGGCGTGCGGTTGGTTGCCACGGGCTCAGTCCTCCAGAACCGCGATGCCGGGGAGCGTCTTGCCCTCGAGGAGCTCGAGGCTCGCACCGCCACCGGTCGAGATGTGCCCGAAGCCCGCCTCGTCGAAGCCGAGCTTGCGCACGGCCGCGGCCGAGTCGCCGCCGCCGACGATCGAGAAGCCCTCGGAGTCCACCAGGGCCTGCGCCACGGCGCGGGTGCCCTCGGCGAAGGCCGGGAACTCGAAGACGCCCATCGGGCCGTTCCAGGCGATCGTCTTCGCGGACAGGATCGCGTCGCGGAACAGCTCGCCGGACTTCGGGCCGATGTCGAGGCCCATCTTGTCGGCGGGGATCGCGTCGGCCGCGACGACCTCGTGCTCGGCGTCGGCGGCGAACGCCGCGGCGGCGACGATGTCGACGGGCAGCACGATCTCGACGCCCTTGGCGGCTGCGGTCTCCAGGTAGCCCTTGACGGTCTCGACCTGGTCCGCCTCCAGCAGCGAGGTGCCGACCTCGTACCCCTTGGCCGCGAGGAACGTGAAGACCATGCCGCCACCGATGAGGAGCTTGTCGGCCTTCTCGATGAGGTTCGCGATGACGCCGAGCTTGTCGGAGACCTTCGAGCCGCCCAGGACGACGACGTACGGCCGCTCGGGGTTCTCGGTCGCCTTGCGCAGCGACTCGACCTCGAGCTGGACGAGGTAGCCGGCCGCGTGCGGCAGCTTCAGCGCGACGTCGTACACCGACGCCTGCTTGCGGTGGACGACGCCGAAGCCGTCCGAGACGAACGCGTCCGCGAAGGCCACGAGCTCGTCGGCGAGCTCGCCGCGCACCGCGTCGTCCTTCGAGGTCTCGCGGGCGTCGAAGCGGATGTTCTCGAGCAGCGCGACCTGGCCGTCCTCGAGCGCGGCGACCGTGGCCTTGGCCGACTCGCCGACGACGTCCTCCGCGAGGGCGACGGGCTGGCCGAGCAGCTCGCCGAGGCGGGCGGCGACGGGAGCGAGCGAGTACTTCGCCTCCGGCTCGCCCTTGGGCCGGCCGAGGTGCGCCGTGACGATCACGCGCGCCCCGCCGTCGAGCAGGGCCTTGAGCGTGGGCAGGGCGGCGCGGATGCGGCCGTCGTCCGTGATCGTCGTGCCGTCGAGCGGCACGTTGAAGTCGGAGCGGACCAGCACGCGCTTGCCGCGCAGGTCGCCGAGGTCGGCGATGGTCTTCATGCTTCCTCCATGGAAGTCGGGGTGGTGCTGCAGGTCAGTGAGACGGGGGCGGCGTGCGCGGTCGCGCGCACCGGGCGCCCGACACGACTGCGTCCGCGTGCCCGTCCCTGGCGGAACGCGCACGCGGACGCATGTCGGTCAGCTGCTGACGGTCAGAGCCGCTCGGCCACGTACGAGGTGAGCTTCACGAGCGCGCAGGAGTAGCCGTACTCGTTGTCGTACCACGAGACGACCTTGACCTGGTCGCCGATGACCTTGGTGAGGCCGGCGTCGAAGATGCTCGCGGCCGGGTCGCCGACGATGTCGGTCGAGACGATCGGCTCGTCGACGTACTTCAGGACGCCCTTGAGCGGACCCTCGGCGGCGGCCTTGATCGCGGCGTTGACCTCCTCGACCGTGACCTCGCGGCCGGCGGTGAAGGTGAGGTCGGTCGCGGAGCCCGTGGGCGTCGGCACGCGCATGGCGTAGCCGTCGAGCTTGCCCTTGAGGCCCGGGAGGACGAGCGAGACGGCCTTGGCCGCACCGGTCGAGGTCGGGACCATGTTGAGGGCCGCGGCGCGCGCACGACGGAGGTCCTTGTGCGGGCCGTCCTGCAGGTTCTGGTCCTGCGTGTACGCGTGGATGGTGGTCATGAGACCGCGCACGATGCCGAACGACTCGTCGAGCACCTTCGCCATGGGGGCGAGGCAGTTCGTGGTGCACGAGGCGTTCGAGATGATGTTGTGCTTCGCAGCGTCGTAGTCGGTGTGGTTCACGCCGACGACGAAGGTCGCGTCCTCGTTCTTCGCCGGGGCGGAGATGATGACCTTCTTGGCACCGGCCTCGATGTGCGCGGCGGCCTTGGTGGCGTCCGTGAAGCGGCCCGTCGACTCGATGACGATGTCGACGCCGAGCTCGCCCCAGGGGAGCTTGGTCGGGTCGGTCTCGGCGAGGGCACGCATGCGCTTGCCGCCGACGGTGATCGACTCCTCGTCGTAGGACACCTCGCCCGCGATCCGGCCGAAGACGGAGTCGTACTTGAGCAGGTGGGCCAGCGTCTTGTTGTCGGTCAGGTCGTTGACCGCGACGACCTCGAAGTCCGCGCCCTGCTCGAGGGCGGCGCGGTAGAAGGAACGTCCGATGCGGCCGAAGCCGTTGATTCCGACGCGGATGGTCACAATGCCCTCCTCGGGCGCGCCGGTGTCGCCGGCACGCGTGATGTGATCACTAACGGATGCGTACACCGCTGTACGCGCGCCTGGCAGGACCGCAACTCTCGGTCCCCAGATGCCCCCAGGCTACACAAGGCCGGGTCCCGGTTCAGCAGGACGTTTGGCCAGCGCAGGGCCGTTTCGGTGGCTGGTACAAAGGCGCGCGCGCGACGTCCGTGCACCCCTCGATCCTGCCCTCGCCGACCGTCAGACGTCGAGCATGTCCGGGGTCAGGACCGCCTCGGTGTCGGGCACGCCGAGCTCCTCCGCACGCTTGTCCGCCGTCGCGAGGAGCCGCCGGATCCGACCGGCGACGGCGTCCTTGGTCAGGGGCGGGTCCGCGAGCTGACCGAGCTCCTCCAGCGAGGCCTGCTTGTGCTCCAGGCGCAGCCGTCCCGCCTCGCGCAGGTGCTCGGGGACGTCGTCGCCGAGGATCTCGAACGCGCGCTCGACGCGCGCGCCGGCG
Organism: Actinomycetes bacterium; assembly: GCA_023418375.1. Taxonomy (GTDB): domain Bacteria; phylum Actinomycetota; class Actinomycetes; order Actinomycetales; family Cellulomonadaceae; genus Actinotalea. The sequence continues at coordinate 17,813 of JAEZZV010000094.1, forward strand.
GCCACGGCCGCGCGGGCCGACCGACGCAGGTTGGCGTCGTCGAAGTTGGCCAGGCGGTTCGCGGTCCCCCTCACCTCGCGACGCATGCGCCGCTCCTCCCAGACCAGGACGGCGTCGTGCGCCCCCAGCCGGGTCAGCATCGCGCCGATCCCGTCCCCGTCGCGGATGACGACGCGGTCCACCCCGCGCACCTCGCGGGCCTTGGCCGGGATGCCGAGCCGTCGTGCCGCGCCGACCAGCGCGAGGGCGGCCTCGGGCCCGGGGCACGTGACCTCCAGGGCAGCCGAGCGTCCGGGCTCCGTCAGCGAGCCGTGCGCGAGGAAGGCTCCGCGCCACGCCGCCTCGGCCTCGCCGATCCCCCCGGAGACGACCTGGGACGGCAGACCCCGCACGGGCCGTCCGCGCCCGTCGAGCAGGCCCGTCTGGCGGGCCAGCGACTCGCCGTCCTTGACGACCCGCACCACGTACCGCGTGCCGCGGCGGATGCCGCCCCCGCTGACCACGACGACGTCGCTCGTGTGCCCGTACACCTGGGAGATGAACTGGCGCAGCCGCCGCGCGGCCGCACCCGTGTCGAGCTCCGCCTCGATGACGATCCGCCCCGAGATGATGTGCAGACCGCCCGCGAACCGCAGCATCGCTGCGACCTCGGCCTTGCGCCACGACGTCCGTTCCACGGGGAGGGCGGCGAGCTCGTCCTTCACCTGTGCCGTCAGCGCCATGGCGCTCATCCTGCCATCACCGGCGACCGACATCGCCCAGCGTTCCCTCGAACGCATCGCGGAAGGCGGCTGCCAGCCGCAGGGCGTCATGGCGGGCCGTCCCGTCACCGACACGTACCTGGCGCAGCAGCAGCTGGGCGCCGAGGGCCTCCACCTGCGCGTGCATCCGGTCGAGGTCGTCGACCGCCGACGGGTCGGCGACGACGACGTCGAACCGCAGGTCAGGGACGTGCTCGGCCAGGGCGTCGAGGTGCTGGTGGCACGTCATCCCGGTGCCGGGACCGCCATCGGGGAAGAGGTTCAGCGTGAGGCACCGGCGTGCCTTCGAGCGGCGCAGCGCGCTCGTGATCGAGGGGACGAGCAGGTGCGGCAGCACCGACGTGAACCACGAGCCCGGCCCGAGAACCACCCAGTCGGCGGCGTCGAGCGCCGCCAGCACGTCGTCAGGCACCGGCGGGTCGGCGGGCGTCAGGCGCACGCGGCAGACCTCGCCGGGCGCCGCGGCCACGGAGCTCTGGCCCCGCACCACGTGCGGGCGCTCCTCGCCCGGCGCACGGATGTCGGCCTCGATCGCGACCGGTACCGACGCCATCGGCAGGACCCGGCCGCGCGCGCCCAGCAGGCGCCCCACCCAGTCGAGCCCCGACACCGGGTCCCCCAGCAGCTCCCACAGGGCGACGATGAGCAGGTTGCCCACCGCGTGCTGGTTCATCGAGCCCTCGGAGTGGAAACGGTGCTGCATGACGTCGCGCCACAGCCGGCCCCACTCGGAGTCGTCGCAGAGGGCCGACAGCGCCATCCGCAGGTCCCCCGGCGGCAGGACGTCCATCTCCTCACGCAGGCGGCCTGACGAGCCCCCGTCGTCCGCGACGGTGACGACGGCGGTCAGCCGGTCGGACATCAGACGAAGGGCCGAGAGGCTCGCCGAGAGCCCGTGGCCACCGCCGAAGGCCACGACGGCGGGACCGGCCGTGCCGGTGCGCTCCACGCTCACTCCCGCCCGAGGTCCCGGTGCGTCACCGCCACGCGGTGCCCGCGCTCGCGCAGCTCGGTGGCGACCGCCTCGGACAGGGCCACCGACCGATGCTTGCCCCCGGTGCAGCCGACCGCGATCGTCACGTAGCGCTTGTCCTCGTGCAGGTACCCCGCGAGGACCGGCTCGAGGGCGTTGGCGTAGCGCGCGACGAAGTCGGTGGCGCCGGGCAGGCCCAGCACGTACTCCCGGACCGGCTCGTCACGGCCGGTGAGGTGCCGCAGCTCGCTGATCCAGTACGGGTTGGCGAGGAACCGGACGTCGACGACGTGGTCGGCGTCCAACGGGAGGCCGTACTTGAAGCCGAACGAGACGACGTGGACCCGCAGGCCCTCCTCGTCGCCGCTGACCGCCGCGCGCACCTCGCGCGCCAGGTCGTGCACCGTGAGGTCCGAGGTGTCGACCACCACGTCCGCCCGCGACTTCACGTCGGCCAGCAGCGCGCGCTCCTCCGCGATCCCGTCCAGGATCCGGCCGTCCCCTTGCAGCGGGTGCGGCCGTCGCACGGCCTCGAAGCGCTGCACGAGGACGGCGTCGCTGGCGTCGAGAAACAGGATCCGGTGCGCGATCCCCGCCTCCTGGAGCGAGTCGATGACGTTCACGAGGTCCGCGAAGAACTCCCGGCCCCGCACGTCCACGACCGCGGCGAGGCGGTGCACCCCGCCCGGCCCTGTCGACAGCATGCCCGCGAGCTGGGTGAGCAGCTGCGCGGGAAGGTTGTCGACGACGTACCAGTCGAGATCCTCCAGCACTGCCGCCGCCTTGGTGCGGCCGGCCCCGGACATCCCCGTGACGACGAGCAGCTCCGGGAGCTCGCGCCGCCGGGTCCGGCTCACCACCTCCAGCGAGGAGATCCCGGTGGGGACCGTGGTGGCCGGCGGCTCGCCGGAGTGCTGGCCCGTCATGCCCCCCAGCATGCCAAACGTCTCAGCCGGCGGCGGTAGGACCGTCCCCCGCCAGGGCGTCGTGGACGGCCTGCGCCGTCCGCGCACCCATTCCACGCACGGCCGCGAGCTCCTCGACCGACGCGGCACGCAGCTTCGCGAGCGAGCCGAACTGCTCGAGCAGGGCCGCACGGCGGGCCGGCCCCAGCCCGGGGACGTCGTCGAGCACGGAGACCGTCATGCCCTTGCTGCGCCGTGCTCGGTGGTGCTTGATGGCGAACCGGTGCGCCTCGTCCCGGACGCGCTGCATGAGGTACAGGCCCTCGGAGCCGCGAGGCAGGATCAAGGGGTAGTCCTCCCCCGGCAACCACACCTCCTCGAGCCGCTTGGCGAGCCCGCAGAGCGCGACGTCGACCACACCCAGCTCCGAGAGCGCCCGCGCGGCGGCGGCCACCTGCGGCGGTCCGCCGTCGACCACGACGAGGTTCGGCGGGTAGGCGAACCGGCGGCGCTGCGGCTCGCTCCCGGGCGCGACCTCGCCCGACACCGGCACGCCGGTCTGCTGGGTCTCCTGGCCCGGGTCGGCGTCGTCGCCCTCCTCCGACGACTCCGCGAGGTCGGCGAGGTACCGGCGGAACCGCCTCGTGAGCACCTCGTGGATCGCCTCGGTGTCGTCGCGGGCGCCGGAGCCGTCGGCGCCCCGCACCCCGAAGGTGCGGTACTCCGACGTCCGGGGCAGGCCGTCCTCGAACACCACCATGGAACCGACCTGGTGGGTGCCCTGCGTGGTCGAGATGTCGTAGCACTCGATGCGCAGCGGTGCCTCGGCGAGGCCCAGCGCCTCCTGGAGCTCGCGCAACGCCTGGCTGCGCGTGGTCAGGTCCCCGGCCCGGCGCGTGCGGTGCAGGACCAGCGCCTGCTGGGCGTTCGTGCGCAGGGTCTCGGCGAGGGCCTTCTTCTCCCCGCGCTGGGGCACCCGCACCTGCACCCGCGCGCCGCGCAGGCCGGAGAGCCAGCTCTCGACCTGGTCGACGTCCGCGGGCAGGACCGGGACGAGCACCTCGCGCGGGACGGCCCGGTGCCGCTCGGCCGCACGCTCGGGGCGCCGGGCGCCGCCGGACGCCCGCTCCTCCGGCGTCGGGAGGGCACCCGCCCCTTCGCCGTACACCTGGAGCAGGAGCTGCTCGACGAGCTCGGCGTCCGTGAGGTCCTCGACCTTCTCGACCACCCAGCCGCGCTGACCGCGGATCCGCCCGCCCCGCACGTGGAAGACCTGCACGGCGGCCTCGAGATCGTCCCCCGCCAGGGCGAAGACGTCCGCGTCCGTCCCGTCGGCGAGCACGACGGCGTTCTTCTCGGTCGCCCGCTGCAGGGCCCCGATGTCGTCGCGCAGCTTGGCGGCGCGCTCGTACTCGAGGCTCCCGGCCGCCTCGCGCATCGCCTGCTCCAGACGCCGCACGTACCGCCCGGTCTCCCCGGCCATGAAGTCGCAGAAGTCCTCCGCCAGCGCCCGGTGCTCCGCGACGCTCACGCGCCCGACGCACGGTGCCGAGCACTTGTCGATGTAGCCGAGGAGGCACGGCCGTCCGGTCTGCGCGGCGCGCTTGTACACACCGGCGGAGCAGGTTCGGACGGGGAACACCCGCAGCAGCAGATCCACCGTCTCGCGGATCGCCCAGGCATGGCCGTACGGGCCGAAGTAGCGCGTGCCCGGCCGCTTGGCACCGCGCATCACCTGGACGCGCGGCACCTCCTCCCCCATCGTGACGGCGAGGTACGGGTAGGACTTGTCGTCCCGGTACTTCACGTTGAAGCGCGGGTCGAACTCCTTGATCCAGGAATACTCCAGAGCCAGCGCCTCGACCTCGGTCCCGACGACGGTCCACTCCACGGAGGCGGCCGTCGTGACCATCGCCTGCGTCCGGGGGTGCAGTGCGGCGACGTCCTGGAAGTACGAGCTCAGCCGCGCCCGGAGGCTCTTGGCCTTGCCCACGTAGATGACCCGGCCGTGCTCGTCGCGGAAGCGGTACACGCCCGGCTGTTCCGGGATCTGGCCGGGCCTCGGCCGGTAGGTCGCGGGATCAGCCACCCCACCAGGCTAGATGACGCTGCCGACGCGTCCTGCGGGCCGGATACGGTGTCCCATGGGCATCCTGCACACCTACGAGGCGGCGCTGACCTGGACCGGCGCGCGGGAAGCGGGCACCACCGGCTACACGGCCTACGGCCGCGACCACGAGGTCACGTTCGAGGGGAAGCCGCCCATCCTCGGCTCCGCCGATCCCGCCTTCCGCGGCGACCCGGCACGTCACACGCCCGAGGAGCTCCTTGTGGCGGCGCTCGCCCAGTGCCACATGCTGTGGTTCCTGCACCTCGCGGCTGCGGCGGGAGTCGTCGTGGTGGCCTACACCGACGCCGCGCAGGGCCGGATGCGCGTCGAGTCCGCCGGCCACGGACAGTTCGTGGAGGTCGTGCTGAGGCCATGCGTCACGCTGGCCCGTGCGGCGCACGCCGACGGCCGCCCGGTGACGGACGAGGAGGTTGCCGCCCTGCATGCCCGGGCCAGGGAGCACTGCTTCATCGCGCGTTCGGTCAACTTCCCGGTGCGGCACGATCCCGCCCCGCTCCGCGTGGAGCACTTGGGGGGGACACCGACCGCGGCGCCCTGATCCCGACGCCCCCCGGGCACGGCGGAGCCGCGGGACGCCCTCACGCTGCCTGATCGTCCCGGCTCCCTCGTCCCGGGTCACCGCATCCGGATGCGCACGCGCCGCCTGCCCCAGCGGCCGGATCAGGCGCTCGCGCGACTCGGCTCCCTCGCCACGTCGGCCAGCCCCTGCCCCTCCATCCCGAGGACCTCGCGCAGGAACGCGCCCGTGTGACTGCCGGGAACGAGCGCGATCTCCTCGGGGGTGCCCTCGGCGACGACCGTGCCGCCGCCCGTCCCGCCCTCCGGACCCAGGTCGATGACCCAGTCCGCGTTCTTGATGACGTCGAGGTTGTGCTCGATCACGATCACCGTGTTGCCCTTGTCGACCAGCGACTGCAGCACGCCGAGCAGGCGCCGGATGTCCTCGAAGTGCAGACCCGTCGTCGGCTCGTCCAGGACGTACACGGTGCGTCCCGTCGAGCGCTTCTGGAGCTCGCTGGCGAGCTTCACGCGCTGGGCCTCACCACCGGACAGCGTGGGCGCCGGCTGACCCAGACGCACGTAACCGAGACCGACGTCGACCAGGGTCTTGAGGTGCCGTGCGATCGCCGGGACCGCGGAGAAGAACTCGGCGGCCTCCTCGATCGGCATGTCGAGCACCTCCGCCACGGTGCGTCCCTTGAAGTGCACCTCGAGCGTCTCCCGGTTGTAGCGGGCGCCGTGACACACCTCGCAGGGCACGTAGACGTCGGGGAGGAAGTTCATCTCGATCTTGATCGTGCCGTCGCCGGAGCATGCCTCGCAGCGACCACCCTTGACGTTGAACGAGAACCGCCCGGGCGTGTACCCGCGGACCTTCGCCTCGGTGGTCTGGGCGAACAGCTTGCGCATGTGGTCCCACACACCCGTGTACGTGGCGGGGTTCGACCGCGGCGTGCGGCCGATCGGACCCTGGTCGACGTGCACGACCTTGTCGACGTGGTCGAGGCCGGTCACCCGGGTGTGGTGCCCGGGGACGTGGCGCGCCCGGTTCAGCTCGTTCGCGAGGACCGGGTACAGGATGCCGTTCACGAGCGACGACTTGCCCGACCCCGACACCCCGGTCACGGCGACGAGCGCGCCCACGGGGAACGAGACGTCGATGCCCCGGAGGTTGTGCTCCCGCGCCCCGACCACCGTCAGCGTCCGGTCGTGGTCGACCGGCCGGCGGATCTCCGGCGTGGGGATCTCCCGCCGGCCCGACAGGTACGCACCGGTGACGGACTCCGGCGACCTGAGGAGGCCTTCGAGGTCACCCGAGTGCACGACGCGTCCACCGTGCTCGCCAGCGCCCGGGCCGATGTCGACGATCCAGTCAGCCGTCCGGATCGTGTCCTCGTCGTGCTCGACGACGATGAGCGTGTTCCCCAGGTCGCGCAGGCGGGTGAGCGTGTCGATGAGTCGGCGGTTGTCGCGCTGGTGCAGCCCGATGCTCGGCTCGTCGAGGACGTAGAGCACGCCCACGAGACCGGAGCCGATCTGCGTGGCCAGCCGGATCCGCTGCGCCTCGCCGCCGGACAGCGTGCCTGCGGCCCGCTCCAGGGAGAGGTAGTCGAGCCCGACGTCGAGCAGGAAGCCGAGACGGGCCTGGATCTCCTTGAGGACCTGGACCGCGATCACCCGCTCGCGCTCACCCAGCTCGAGCCCGTCGAGGAAGTCGCGTGCCTCCCGCAGCGGCATGCGGCACAGCTCCGAGATGGACGCGCCCCCGACGCGGACCGCCAGCACCTCGGGCTTCAGCCGCTGGCCGTCGCACACCGGGCACGGCACCTCCCGCATGTACGCCTCGTACCGGTCCTTGGACCAGTCCGACTCGGTCTCGGAGTGTCGTCGCTCGATGAAGGAGATCACGCCCTCGAAGCCCGTCGAGTACTGACGTTCGCGCCCCCAGCGGTTGCGGTACTTCACGTGCACCTTGTGGTTCTGCCCGTGCAGGATGGCCTGCTTCGCACGCTCCGGAAGCGCCCGCCAGGGCACGTCCATCGAGAAGCTCAGCTCCTCGGCCAACGCGGAGAGCACGCGCAGGAAGTACTCGGAGGAGGTCCCCGCCCACGGCGCGACGGCGCCCTGCGCCAGCGTCGCGTCCTCGTCCGGGATGACGAGCTCCGGGTCGACCTCGAGCCGGCTCCCGATGCCCGTGCACTCGGGGCACGCACCGTATGGCGCGTTGAAGGAGAAGGTCCGCGGCTCGATCTCGTCCAGGGCGAGCTCGTGGTCGTTCGGGCAGGCGCGGAGCTCGGAGAACCGGCGCTCCCGTCCCGGGTCGCCCTGCTCGGCGTCGACCAGCTCGATGACGACGCGACCACCGGCGAGCTGCAGTGCGGTCTCGACCGAGTCGGTGAGTCGGCGCTGGACGCCGTCCCGCGCGACGAGTCGGTCCACGACCACCTCGATCGAGTGCTTGAGCTTCTTCTCGAGCACCGGCGCCTCGGTCAGCGCGACGACCTCGCCGTCGACGCGGGCGCGCGCGAAGCCCTTGCCCTGCAGCTCACGGAAGAGGTCCGCGTACTCACCCTTGCGACCCCGGACCACGGGAGCGAGGACCTGGTAGCGCGTCCCCTCCGGGAGCTCGAGCAGCCGGTCCACGATCTGCTGGGGCGTCTGGCGGCTCACCTGCTCGCCGCACACCGGGCAGTACTGGGTGCCGGCCCGCGCGTAGAGCAGACGGAGGTAGTCGTAGACCTCGGTGATGGTGCCCACCGTCGAGCGCGGGTTGCGGCTCGTCGACTTCTGGTCGATCGACACTGCGGGCGACAGGCCCTCAATGAAGTCGATGTCGGGCTTGTCCATCTGCCCCAGGAACTGCCGGGCGTAGGAGGACAGGCTCTCGACGTAGCGCCGCTGGCCCTCGGCGAAGATGGTGTCGAACGCCAGGGACGACTTCCCTGACCCCGACAACCCGGTGAACACGATGAGGCTGTCCCGGGGAAGATCCAGGTCGACGTTGCGCAGGTTGTGCTCGCGCGCTCCCTGGATGCGCAGTCGATCGTCCACGGCGCCATGGTAGGCATGCACACCGACATCATACAGGCGTTCGAATCCTGCGCAGGACGCGGCGCGCCCCGCCCGCCCCTCAGCCGTCCCTGCCCCGAGCGTCGTCGGCGGCGGGACGGCGTCGGCCGGCCCGCGCCCGGAGGTCAGTCCGTCGCGTCGTCCGCCGACGGCCCGACAGGCTCCGGGGTCTCGCTCGGCGCGGCCTGCGCGCGACGGGTCGAGATCAGGCTGGCGACCGTCGCCACGATCAGCGTCCCGAGGATCACCGTCAGCGACAGCCAGATGGGGATCTCGGGCGCCCAGGCCACGTGCTCGCCCCCGTTGATGAACGGCAGCTCGTTCGTGTGCAACGCCTCGAGCACGAGCTTCACGCCGATGAAGCCGAGGATGAAGGACAGCCCCTCGGAGAGGTAGACGAGGCGCTTGAGCAGGCCACCGAGGAGGAAGTACAGCTGGCGAAGTCCGAGCAGCGCGAAGGCGTTGGTCGTGAAGACGATGTACGGCTCCTTCGTCAGGCCGTAGATCGCCGGGATCGAGTCGAGCGCGAACAGGACGTCGGTCGACCCGATCGCGATCATCACGATGAGCATGGGGGTGACGAGCCGCTTGCCGCCCTCCACCACCGTGAGGCGGTCGTTGCGGTACTCGGACGTCGAGGGCAGCACCCGCCGCACGAGCCGCAGCAGCCGGTTCTCGTGGAACTCCGACGGCGCCTCGCTGTCGTGATCCTCACGCGCGAGCTTCACCGCCGTGTAGATGAGGAAGGCACCGAAGAGGTAGAAGACCCACGAGAACTGCGCGATGGCAGCGGCGCCCGCCCAGATGAAGAGCCCGCGCAGGAACAGGGCGATCGCCACGCCCACGAGGAGGACCTTCTGCTGGTAGATCCGGGGGACCGCGAACCTCGTCATGATGATGAGGAACACGAAGAGGTTGTCGACCGACAGGCTCTTCTCGGTCACGTAGCCGGCGAAGTACTCGCCGCCGTGCGAGGGACCCCAGATCAGGAGCAGCCCGACGCCGAAGACCAGCGCGAGGGCGATGTAGAAGACCGACCAGAACGCCGACTCACGGAAGGTCGGCTCGTGAGGGGTCCGGACGTGCGCGTAGAAGTCGAAGACCATCAGGCCCAGGACTCCGACGATCGTGAGGCCCCAGACCCAAGCGGCAACTGACACGCGACAACCTCCGGTACGTCGGTGGGTGCACCGGAGGTCTCCTCCACCCGTGTCCGGGCCAGGGCACCGGACCACCGTCGACGGCGATCGTGATGACGGCGCACCCGCGTCGGGAGTACTCCCCTCCGGCGCAAGGGTACGGCCTGCCGCGCCGCACTCGCGACACGGCGCGTGCGGTCCGGCCCACACGGCCGTCGCCGGCCCGCGGGGGCGGACCGGCGACGGC
>JAEZZV010000122.1 GCA_023418375.1 Actinomycetes bacterium
CGTGCGGCGAGCTCGGCGGCCGCCTGCGCGAACGGGCGCCAGGCGTCCGGCGTCGCGCTGACCCGTGGGGCGGCGTGGCCCTCGTCGACCGCTCGCTGCTGCCAGCGGTCCAGGCGTCCGTCGCGGATCTCGAACGAGACGAGCAGGCCGCGGGCGTAGCCGTGCGCCTGCGCCACGTGCGGGCCCGGGCCGAGGGTGTCGGGGCGGACCGTCACGCGCTGCTCCGCTGTCACCCAGGTCACCGCCTCGAGCTCGGCCTGCATGCGGGCCGCGACCTCGAACGCGCAGGCGCCCGCCGCCTCCTCGCGTCGTCGGGTCAGGGTCGCCAGCGCCCAGGCGACCGTGCCGGCGTCGCGGGACAGGACGGCGACCGCGCGCCCGACCCGGTCCGGCAGGTCGCCGTCGGCGACGCCGAGCAGTCGCGCCATGTCGCGGTCGAAGCCGCCGCGCCGCGCGCCTGCGTAGGACAGAGCGAGGAGACGCTCGAGGCCGCTCACGGCGAGGCGGCTCTGGCCGCCGCCGAGGTACGGGCCGAAGACGACCGCCCCGGGCGCCTCCTCGGGTGCGTGCAGCACCTGAAGCTCCGCGGTGCCGGCGCGCTCGACGAGCGCGATCCAGGTCGGCACCTCGAGGCCGCCGCGGACCCGGTTCCAGCGGGGCTTGGCGCGTTCGAGCAGGTTTCGCTCGAGCCAGGCGGCCTCGTGGACGGAGGCGCAGGCCACGGCCTCGACCGCGGCGACCTGCGGCACCATGCGCCGCAGGTGCGGCCGGTCGCGCAGGTCTCCCCAGTAGGACGCGACGCGGCTGCGCAGGTCCGTGGCCCGACCCAGGTACATGCTGCGACCCTGCTCGTCGCGGAAGCGGTACACGCCCGGCGCGGCCGGGAGTGCGCCGACGGCGGCGGGGCGGGCGGTCACGAGCCGAGTATGCCGCGGGCCCGGAGGCCCGGTGACCTGAGTGAGTGAGTGCTCACTCACTCGTGCTACCGTTACCGCTCGTGACTCCAGGACCCCAGGACGCGGCGGCAGGCGCGGCCGTGTCCGGACACGGCGATCGCGCCCGCCGGGCGGCCCCGATGTCGCCCGACGACAGACGCGACGCGATCGTCGGCGCCGCGATCCCCCTGCTACGGGCGCGTGGTGCCGCCGTCACCACCCGCGAGCTCGCCGACGCCGCCTGCGTCGCCGAGGGGACGCTCTTCCGCGTGTTCCCCGACAAGGCGGCGCTCGTGCGCGCGGCCATCGAACGCGCCCTCGACCCGACCCCCGTCGTGACGCAGCTCGCGGGCGTCGAGCGCGACCTGCCCATCCGCATCGCGATCGCGAAGATCACGGCGATCCTCCAGGAGCACGCGGTGGGCGTCGCCTCGCTCGTCGCCGTCAACCACGAGCTGCTCGCCACGCTCGGCGAGGGCACCACGGGGTCGCCCGCGGCGCACGCCGGCGGCCACGGGCACGGCCATCGGCACGGCTGGGCCGAGCACCCCATCGAAATGGTGGTGCGTGCGGTCACCGATGTGCTCCAGGCTCGGAGCACGGAGCTGCACCTCGAGCCCGCCGTGTGCGCGCGGACGCTCGTCGGCTTCGTCCTCACCATCAACCGGCCGCTCGGCGCGGGCCCACGGCCCGTGCTCGGCCCCCACGATCTTGCGGCGCTGTTCTGCGACGGCGTCGTCCGCCCCACGACCATGGAGGACCACCCATGCTGATCCGGCTGCTCTCCCGCCGGCTGCGTGCGTACGGCGGCCTGGTGAGCGTGGTGGTCGTCCTGCAGCTGGTGCAGGCCGTCGCCAACCTCTACCTGCCCAGCCTGAACGCCGACATCATCGACGACGGCGTCGCGCAGGGCGACACGGGCCTCATCATGCGGCTCGGCGGCCTGATGCTGGCGATCACGCTCGTCCAGATCGGTGCGTCGATCGGTGCCGTCTACGCCGGTGCCAGGGTCGCGATGTCGATCGGCCGTGACCTGCGCGCGGGCGTGTTCGACCACGTCCAGACCTTCTCGGCCCGCGAGCTCGGCCGCTTCGGCGCGCCCTCGCTGATCACGCGCACCACCAACGACGTCATGCAGGTCCAGACCGTCGTCTACATGACGCTGACCATCATGATCGCGGCGCCCGTGATGCTCGTCGGCGGCGTGATCATGGCACTGCGGGAGAGTGCCGAGCTGTCCTGGCTGCTCGTCGTCATCGTGCCGCTGCTGGGCGCGCTGCTCGGGTTCGCCGTCGTGCGGCTGCGGCCGCTGTTCCAGTCGATGCAGAAGCGGATCGACGCGATCAACCGCGTGCTCCGCGAGCAGATCGGCGGCGTGCGGGTCATCCGCGCGTTCGTCCGCGACACCCACGAGAGGGAGCGGTTCGAGGGCGCGAACGCCGACCTCATGGACGTGGGGCTGCGCGTCGGCCGGTTCATGTCGTTCATGTTCCCGACGGTGTTCCTCATCATGAACCTCTCGAGCGCGGCGGTCCTGTGGTTCGGCGCCTACGAGATCCAGGACGGCCTCGGCGTCGGGTCGCTGACGGCGTTCCTCAGCTACCTCATGCAGATCCTCATCTCGGTGATGATGGCCGTGATGATGTTCATGCTGGTCCCGCGAGCGGAGGTCTCCGCGGGCCGGATCAGCGAGGTGCTCGACGCGCGGACGAGCGTCGTGCCGCCCGCCGAGCCCGTCACCGAGCTGGCTCGGCACGGGCACCTCGAGCTGCGGGGCGTCGGCTTCGCCTACCCGGGCGCGACCGACCCGGTCCTCCGTGACGTCTCGTTCGTCGCCGCACCGGGTGAGACGACCGCGATCATCGGCTCGACAGGCTCGGGCAAGACGACGCTGCTCGGTACCGTCCCGCGGCTGTACGACGCGACGGAGGGGGCGGTCTACGTCGACGGCGTCGACGTGCGGGACCTCGCGCTCGACACGCTCTGGGGCACCATCGGGCTCGTCCCGCAGAAGCCGTACCTGTTCAGCGGGACCGTCGCCTCGAACGTGCGGTACGGCAAGGAGGACGCGACCGACGAGGAGGTCTGGCACGCCCTCGAGGTGGCGCAGGCCGCCGGCTTCGTCCGCGACATGGGCGGGCTCGACGCCGAGATCACCCAGGGCGGCACGAACGTCTCCGGTGGGCAGCGTCAGCGCCTGGCGATCGCCCGGGCGCTCGTCCGCAGGCCCGAGATCTACCTGTTCGACGACTCGTTCTCCGCGCTCGACTTCGCGACCGACGCCGCGCTGCGTGCCGCGCTCGAACCGGAGACCAGGGACGCGACGGTCGTCGTCGTCGCGCAGCGCGTGAGCACGATCCGCCACGCCGACCGCATCGTCGTGCTCGACGAGGGGACGGTGGTCGGCATCGGGACGCACGACGAGCTCATGGCCGACAACGAGACCTACCGGGAGATCGTGCTCTCCCAGGTGACCGAGGAGGAGGCGGCGTGAGCGCGCACACCACGGACAACGAGGGCACCCCGTCCGGCAGCGCCGTGACGACCGAGCCGGCCGAGGGCGCACCGACGCCGGACGGGAAGCCGGGACGCCACCACGCTCCCGCGCGCCGTCCGGGGGGCGGCCCGATGGGTCACATGGGCATGGGCATGCCCACCGCCAAGCCGCTGGACTTCCGCGGCTCGCTCCGGCGCCTGCTGGGGGAGCTCCGTCCGGAGCGGGGCCGGCTGACCCTCGTCGTGCTGCTGACCCTGGGCAGCGTCGCCGGGACCGTGTTCGGACCCAAGGTGCTCGGGTGGGCGACGGACGTCGTCTTCCGCGGGTTCCTCGGCATCCAGCTCGGCCGGCAGGCACCCGCCGGCGCGACGACGGACCAGGTCGTCGAGGGCCTGCGTGCCCAGGGCCAGACCGAGCTGGCCGACGTCATCGCGGCGACGGACGGCGTCGTGCCGGGCGTCGGCATCGACTTCGACGACCTGCGCCGGGTGCTGATGATCGCGCTCGCCCTGTACCTCGGCGCCTGGCTGCTGGGATACCTCCAGGGCCTGGTGACCACCGGCATCGTGCAGCGGACGGTGTTCCGTCTGCGCGAGCGGGTCCAGGCCAAGCTGGGTCGTGTCCCGCTGTCCTACATCGACTCCCACCCGCGCGGCGAGCTGCTCTCGCGCGTGACGAACGACATCGACAACATCGCCCAGACGATGCAGCAGACCCTGAGCCAGCTCATCAGCTCGGTCCTGACCATCCTCGGCGTGCTCGCGATGATGTTCTGGATCTCCCCGCTGCTCGCGGTGATCTCGCTGGTCGTGATCCCGGTCTCGGGCGTGGTGACTGCGATGATCGCCAAGCGTTCGCAGCCCCAGTTCACGGCCCAGTGGCAGCGCACCGGGACGCTCAACGCCCACGTGGAGGAGATGTACACCGGGCACGCGCTGGTGAAAGTCTTCGGCCGGCAGAAGGCGGCGTCCGACACGTTCCACACCGAGAACGAGGCCCTCTACGAGGCGACGTTCAAGGCGCACTTCATCTCGGGCCTCATCCACCCGGCGATGATGTTCATCGGCAACCTCAACTACGTCGTCATCGCCGTGGTGGGCGCGCTGCGGGTGGCGTCGGGCTCGATGACCATCGGCGACGTCCAGGCCTTCATCCAGTACTCGCGCCAGTTCACGCAGCCGATCATGCAGGTCGCCTCGATGATGAACCTGCTCCAGTCGGGCCTGGCCTCCGCCGAGCGCGTGTTCGAGCTGCTCGACGCGCCGGAGCAGTCCCCGGAGCCGACGGACGGGCAGCGTCCGGACGTCGTGCGCGGGCGGGTGGCGTTCGAGAGCGTGGCGTTCAGCTACTCGCCGGACGCCCCGCTCATCGAGGACCTGTCGCTCGTCGCCGAACCCGGCCAGACGGTCGCCATCGTCGGTCCGACCGGGGCCGGCAAGACGACGCTCGTCAACCTCCTCATGCGGTTCTACGAGCTGAACGGCGGCCGCATCACGCTCGACGGCGTGGACGTCGCGCAGATGGACCGTGAAGAGCTGCGCCAGAGCATCGGCATGGTGCTGCAGGACACGTGGCTCTTCGGCGGCACGATCCGCGACAACATCGCCTACGGCCGGCTCGGTGCGACCGAGGACGAGGTCGTCCAGGCCGCGCAGGTCACGCACGTCGACCGGTTCGTGCGGACCCTGCCCGACGGCTACGACACGGTCATCGACGAGGAGGCGAGCAACGTCAGCGCCGGCGAGAAGCAGCTGCTGACGATCGCCCGCGCGTTCCTCGCCGACCCGCCGATCCTCGTGCTCGACGAGGCGACGTCGTCGGTCGACACGCGTACCGAGGTGCTGGTCCAGCACGCGATGGCGGCGCTCCGGAAGGGGCGGACGTCGTTCGTCATCGCGCACCGGCTGTCCACCATCCGTGACGCGGACGTCATCCTCGTCATGGAGGACGGGGCCATCGTGGAGCAGGGCTCGCATGCCGCGCTCATCGAGGCGGGCGGGGCGTACGCACGCCTGTACGCCAGCCAGTTCGCGGCCGCGGCGGCCGAGGTCGACTGAGTGTCGGGGCACGGTCGTGCGCAGGCCCCGCGGGGCATCCAGGTGGGGCCTGCACGGTGCTGGAGGTGGGCACCTTCGACATGAGCGCCGACGTGCTCTTCGCCAGTGCGCCGCGGGACGAGCGGGACGCCGCGCTCGACCGTCACCGGCTGCCCGTCGAGCCGATCGTCTTCCACGTCCTGCCGCTGGTCGTCGACCTGGACGGACGTCGCGTCGTGATCGACCCGGGCGCGCTCGAGAGCGGCGCCATGGCGCGGGCGTTCGAAGCGGCGCGGATCGCCCCGGAGTCCCTCGACGCGGTGGTCGTCACGCACGGCCACGCGGACCATTACGGGGGCGTGGTGGCCGCCGACGGCGGTCCGTTCTTCCCGCGGGCCCGCCACCACCTGCAGCGGGTCGAGTGGGAGCACTGGACCGCCCCGGACAACCCGGAGCCGGGGCACGCTGAGACCTTCCGCCGGCTGCTCCTCCCGCTGCGCGACCTGTTCGACCTGGCGGACGGTCCGACCGAACCGGTGCCGGGCTTCCGGGTGGTCCCCACCCCGAGCCACTCACCCGGCCACCAGGCGGTCCTCGTGGCGGACCGCCTGCTGCACACGGGCGACGCCGTCCTGACGGTGCTTGGAGTCGAGCGGCCCGAGTGGGTGGCCTCGTTCGAGCTGTGGCCGGGTGACGTGGTCGCGACGCGACGCGAGCTCCTGGCGTCGGCAGCCAGGGACAGCCTCGTGACGATGCTGTGTCACACGCCTGCACCGGGCCTCGGGCATGTGGTCCCGCACGGTGACGGCTACGCGTGGCAACCCTTGGGCGCCGCCGGAGGACTGGCGACCTCCTCCTAGCGCGAGCCGCACGGGGCAGAATCCTCGCGTGCCGATCATCCGCCTGACCGACCTCGACGACGACCGCCTCACCGACTACACCCGGCTGACGGACGTCGCGCTGCGGCGCCGGCTCGAGCCGGAGCGCGGCCTGTACATGGCGGAGTCGACGAAGGTCATCCTGCGCGCCCTGGAGGCGGGGCACCGGCCGCGCTCGTTCCTCATGACCGAGCGCTGGCTGCCCGAGCTCGCGGACGTGGTCGCCGGCGTCGAGAGGAGGTTCGGGGAGGTCCCCGTGTACGTCGGTCCGCCCGAGGTCGTCGAGACCCTGACCGGCTTCCACCTGCACCGTGGCGCCCTCGCGGCGATGCAGCGACCCGAGCTGCCGGCTGTCCCCGAGGTGCTCGCCGCCGCGCGCGGGGGAGCGGGCGCCCGCCGGGTCGCGGTGCTCGAGGGCATCGTCGACCACACGAACGTCGGCGCGGTGTTCCGGTCGGCCGCGGCGCTGGGTGTCGACGCCGTCCTCGTCTCGCCGGACTGCGCGGACCCGCTCTACCGTCGCAGCGTCCGGGTCTCGATGGGGACCGTCTTCCAGGTGCCGTGGACGCGCCTGGCGCCGTGGCCGGAAGGGCTCGGGGCGCTGCGGGACGCGGGCTTCACCGTGGCGGCGCTCGCGCTCGCCGACGACGCCGTCACGCTCGACGCGCTGGCCGTCGACCCGCCCGAGCGCCTCGCCCTGCTTCTGGGCACGGAGGGCGACGGGCTGAGCCGGCGCGCGGTGGCGGCGTCCGACGTCGTCGTGCGGATCCCGATGGCCGGGGGAGTGGACTCGCTCAACGTCGCGGCGGCCTCCGCCGTGGCGTTCTGGGCGACGCGCGCCTGACCCGTCCGGGGCGGTCCGAAACCTCCTCGCGACAACCCCTGGACTTCGAGCGCGCTCGAACTCCTACCGTCAGAATCATGACGATCACGACGCGCCTCGCCCGGCCCGCCGGTCGCTCAGTGGTCGGCGGCGCGGCTCGCCCGGCGCTTCTCGGTGAGGCGCCTGGCCTTGGCGGTGTTGCCGCAGTCGGCCATGCTGCACCACCGGCGGCTGTTGTTCTTCGACGTGTCGACGAACAGGTAGTTGCAGCCGTCCTCGGAGGCGCAGACCTTCACGCGCCCGAGCGGGCCGCCCGTGACCAGCTCGATGGCCGAGTGGGCCACCAGCCAGCGGGGCAGTCGCAGGTCCGGCTCCCAGGTCCAGCGGAAGCCGTGGTCGCCGTGCTCGAGCCTGCCGTGGGCCAGCGCGTCGGCGTGCACGGCCTGGATCGCCGCGAGCTGCGCCTCGTCGGCGCGCCCGGCGGTGGCGAGCCCGTGGAAGACGGCGAACTCCGCGCGCAGCACCTCGAACACCCGGCGCACCTCCTCGGCGGCGGCGTCCGGGTCGGCCGCGGCGGCCGCGGCGAGCTCCGCCTCGACGGCCGGGGCGAGCCCGCCCGCGTCGCGGACCCAGGCGAGCAGCTGCCCGTACGTGAAGCCGGCGTCCTCGCGTGTGTCGACCGCGTTGACCACGTCGAGGCAGAACCATCCGCGTCCCTCGTCGGTCGCGGCTCGGACGGGTGCTGCGGTGCTCTCCAACGGTCCTCCCCGAACTGACGGCTCGTGCAGCCGCACGAGGCGAAACCGCTACCGATAAAACCTGGATCAGCGGTAGCGGGATCGCTACGATTCCAGCATAGCGTCGATGAGTGGTAACAGGAGGATGAGATGAACGAAGGACTGGCCTTGATGGCCGTCGAGGCCTCGTGGGCCCTGTCGCACTCGGCCCTGCCGGACGCTCCCGTCGTCCCGGACGCGGGTCGGGGGCCCCGTCGGAGCATCGTGCTCCGCGCGCGCCTCGCCCGGGTGCTGCACCGGGCGGCGGAGGCCCTCGAGCGGCCCTCTCTGCGGGCAGCCTCGACCTGCTCGTGAGCCGGACCTGGGCCGGCCCCGCGCGTCGGGCGTGACGCGCGGGGCCGGCGCACCTGCGGGGGATGCCGCTCCGGCAGTGGCGGCGTCAGGCCGGGGGGATCGGACGGTTGGAGCGCACCACTCGGTCGGGGTCGACGGCGGCCTTGAGAGCCCGCAGGCGCGCCAGGTGCGGCTCGTCGTAGCAGCGCGTCATCGACTCGGCGCGGTCGAGGAACGTCAGGATCGAACGACCGGTGGACCAGGGCTCGAGCGCCCTGATGGTGGCGTCGAGCCCGGCGTCCACGGCACCCGCCAGCTCCGGCACCGCGACGACGCCCATCGCCGACACGGAGTAGGGCTCGGGGATCGGACCGGCGACGGCGCTCGACCTGCGCTCGGCCAGGGCTCCGCCGAGGTGGCGGATGCCCGCGCCGACCAGCGGCGTTCCGCTCCCCACGCCGACCTGGGCGAGCAGGGCGTCGATGGCGGCGTCGTCGAGCGTGTGCAGCATCGTCGCCGCAAGGACGGCGGGCGTCGGGTCAACGGGCTCCTCGGCGATCGAACCCAGCTGGCCGGGCGTGACCGGGCGGACCTCGTCGCGCAGCACCGGCGCCGCCTCGCGCAGGGGCGCGACGAGCCCGTCCAGGGTGTCCGCGTCGCCGAGGAAGCAGGCGGTGAGCACGGCGAACGACTGTCCGCGCATCGGTTCCGGGACGAAGGGGGCGTCCGGCAGGTGCATGAGGTTCGCCCAGAGCGTGAGCTCGCGTGGCGCGGTCCGCGTCAGTGCCGCGAACGCACGGAACACGGATGCGGCGGCCGCTCCGGGGAACGCGAGGGTCGCCGCGGACAGCTCCGGCACGGGGAAGAGGTCCAGCTCGACCGCGGTCACGACGGCGAGGTCGCCACCTCCACCGCGCAGGCCCCACATGAGGTCGGGGTCGCTGGCGTCGGTCACCCAGCGGTGCTGGCCCTCGGCGTCGACCACCTCGTAGGCGCGCACGGCGTCCGACCCGCGCCCGTAGGCCCGGCCGAGCCAGCCGATGCCGCCCCCGAGGCAGAGCCCGACGACCGTCACGTCGGGGTTCGAGCCGACCAGGCCGGTCAGCCCGGTGTCGTCGAGGGCGGCCTGGAGGGCGCCCCACTTCACGCCGGCGCCCACGCGCGCGACCCGCGCGTCGACGTCGATCCAGATGTCGTCCAGCGCCCCCGTGCGCAGCAGGAGGGTGCCGTCCGACGCCCGGCTCGCCCCGTGGCCGCCCGGCTGGGTGGCCACGGCCAGCCCGCGGGCGGCCGCGTACCTCAGCGTGGTGACCACGTCGTCGGCGTCGGCGGCCAGGACGATCGCCGCGGGCTGCTGATCCACCACGACGTTCCAGGGGGTGCGGTGCGCGTCCCAGTCGCTGTCTGCCGGCGTGACGAGACGGCCGGTGAGCCCTCCCGCGAGGTCGGTGAGGTCCCCGGGTGCGGGGTCGGCCGTGTGGCGGCCCTGGGAGCCGGTGGGCTCGGAGATGAGAGTCATGGTCGTCGATCCTGCGTCGTGAGAGGCCCCGCGCGACATCCCATCGGCGTGGGGTCCGCGACCCCCAGGGATCTGGGATGCGAGGACCCATGATCGAAAGCCATTGGTTTTAACCGGGCGCAAGCGCACAATTGCGGACGTGGTGACGTTGCGGACGGAGCCGGTCCGCCGTGGGCTGGAGGCGCTCGCCCGCTCCGGGCTGGAGTGGACGGCGTTCTCCCGTGGCGCCCTCGAGCTGCTCGCCGCGGCGATCCCCTTCGAGGCGGGGTGCATGGGTCCGGCCGACCCCGCGACGGGGCTGCTGACCGGCTCCGCCAAGGTGCACCTGCCCGACACGCGTGACCTCGAGTTCTTCCAGCACGAGTACGTGCTCGACGACGTGAACCTCTTCACCGATCTCGCCCGGCGCCCGTCGCACGTCGGCGTGCTCGCGGACGACGCCGGCGGCGACCCCGCGCGCAGCTCGCGCCACCGCGACTACTTCGTGCCCTACTACAACCTGCGGCACGAGCTGCGGGCCGCCGCGGTCGCCGACGGGCGGATGTGGGGCCACCTCGCGCTGTACCGCAGCGACCGGCCGAGCGGGTTCAGCCCTGCGGAGGCCGACTTCCTCGCGCGCGTCGTGCCCTCGCTCGCGAGTGGCTTGCGCGCGGGGCTGGTGGCCGACGTCGTGCGGGTGGCCGGGACGTCGTCGGCCCCCGCGGGCGACGGTCCGGCGGTGCTCGTGGTGGACCCGACGGACGGCGTGGCGCAGGTGACCGCCTCGGCAGAGGCGCGGATCGACGAGCTCGGCGGTTCGGCCTGGGGCGTGCTGCCGGCGCCGGTCGGGGCGGTCGTCGCC
>JAEZZV010000124.1 GCA_023418375.1 Actinomycetes bacterium
GCCACGCGCACGGCCGCCCTGGCCGTCGCGGCCGCCGTCGTCGCCCCCGGCGCGGTGTGGGTCGCCGAGGGCTCCCGACCCGCCGCGCCGCCCGCGGGCGATGACGCCGTCCGCCAGGACGCCCCCGACCACGCACCCGACGACGTCCGCGACGACGTCGGGCAGGTCGAGGAGGGGTGGCCGGACGCGCCCTACTGGCATGTCGCGTACGAGGTGCTGGACATGACCGGGGCTGTGACCGAGCGCGTCGACACCTGGTACGGGCACGACGCCCCGGGTGTCGCGCTCGTCGACGGCGAGCCGGCCACGGCGTCCGGCCCGGCCACCTGGGGGGCCCTCCGGCTCGGGGGCCCCTACCTGACCGGCGACCACCGCGTCCGCGAGGACGGCCGGGTGCTCGTGACCTGGGACGTGCTCTACGAGCTCCCCACGGAACCGGCCGTGCTCGAGGACCTCCTGCGCGCGAGCGTGGACCCGGACGTCGACGCCACCGCGGACGAGCAGGTGTTCGACCTGATCGTCGAGCTCCTCAGCGGAAGCCCCGCGCCGCCGAGCCTGCGCCGCGCGCTGTGGGCGGTCGCGGGCGACCTGGAGGGCTCGGAGGTCGTCCGACTGATGGAGGACCCGCAGGGTCGCCTCACGTCGTTCCTCGATCGCTCGCGCACCGGCGGGACGGCGGCCGGCCAGTACCGGTTCGACCCGGACGACGGGCGACTCCTCGAGATCCTGCTGAACCCGACCCAGGACCAGGTGGTCGCCCACCCGGGCGAGATCGTCATGGGGTGGGACTTCGCCTTCGTCGAGGAGGGGCCCACGCAGGCACCGCCCGTCGAGCCCACCCTGGAGCTCGCCGGCTGCACCTCGTGGGAGACCTGCTGACCCTCAGCCCTGGCCGGGGCCGCCGATGTTGACGAGCCAGTGCGTGCCGAACCGGTCCGTGCACATGCCGAACGTGTCGCCCCACGGCGCGGTGACCAGGGGTTCCTCGACCTCGCCGCCCTCGACGAGCCGGTCCCAGTAGCCGCGCAGCTCGGCCTCGTCCTCGGGCCCGCCGGACAGGGAGAGCGAGATCGAGCTGCCCAGCCGGTCCGCCATGCCGGCGGGGGCGTCGGAGGCCATGAGCACGAAGCCCGTCGGCGTCTCGAGCTGGCTGTGCATGATCTTGGCGCCCTCGGCGGGGTCGTCGCTCATGCCCGCCTCGGCGAACGTGCTGAAGGTGGGCTCCCCGCCGAGCACCGAGGCGTAGAACTCCATCGCCTGCCGGGCGGTGTCGACGAAGCCGAGGTAAGCGTTGAGGCGTGCGGTCACGGTGTCCTCCGGTGGGTCGCGTGCCGGTCCGCCGCGCGGCGAGCCGATCACCGTACGGACCCGCCGTGGGCCGCGAACTCATCGCCCTTCGCCGCAGAGCGCTCGCGCCGTACAGCCCTTCCACAGCGTCCGCCCATGATCGTTCCAGGCCGCCTCCCTAGCGTCGCACCGGTCGAACCCCCGAGCGGAAGGACGTGTCGCGGTGCACGGACGACGGCGGCCACGCGCGGCCGTGCGATGGCTCGGCGGGGCGCTCGCCGTCGCCGTCGCGGGCGGCGGCGTCTGGTGGTTCGGGCTGCGGGACGACGCGACGGCGGCCCCGTCCGCGACGACGCAGACGGTGGCCGCCAGCCTGACCACGCTCGAGACGTCGGTCAGCGCGAGCGGGACGGTCGCGCCGACGGTGCTGGAGGAGGTCTCGTTCGAGGCGGCGGGCACGGTGACGGCCGTCCAGGTCGCCCCGGGCGACACGGTCGAGGCCGGCCAGACGCTCGCCACGATCGACACTCTCCAGCTGAACGCCGACCTCCTCGAGGCGAGGGCCACGCTCGCCTCCGCTCAGGCGCGCCTGGCCTCGGCCGAGGACGACGACGACGGGTCCGACGCGGCCGGGGCGCAGGTGGCCGCGGCGTCCGCGCAGGTCGACGTCGCGCAGGCCGTGGCAGACGCGGCGCAGGCGCAGATGGACGCCGCGACGCTGCTGGCGCCGGCCGCGGGCCTGGTCACCGAGGTGAACCTCGAGGTGGGGGACGTCGTCGCGGGCGCTGGTGGCGGGTCGGCGCCGTCGGCGGGTGCGGCGTCCGAGACCACGAGCGGCGCCCAGGTGGTCATCGTCGGGACCGACAGCTGGACCGTCGACGTCACCGTGGACGACTCCGAGGTCGCGCTGATCGAGGTGGGCGACCAGGCCGAGCTGACGCTCGAGGACGCCACCGACCTGGTCTTCGGCACCGTCGCGGAGATCGGCCTGGTCTCCACGACGACCGGCGGCGTCGCCGCCTTCCCCGTGACCATCGAGATCACCGGCCAGCCGGAGGGCGCGTACGACGGCGTCGCCGCGGACGTCGAGATCGTCTACGAACGACGCACGGACGTGCTCACGGTGCCGTCCGCGGCCGTGCGCACGGTCGACGGGGCGTCGGTCGTGACGCAGCTCGACGCGGACGGCAACGAGGTCGAGACCGCCGTGACGATCGGCGAGACCGTCGGCGACGTCACGGAGATCACCGACGGTCTCGCGGAGGGTGACGAGGTCGTCGTGGCCGTGGTGACGCGGACGAGCGAGGGCGAGGACGCCCCGCAGCAGGGTGGGATGCAGTTCCCGGAGGGGTTCGACCCGACACAGATGCAGCTGCCCGAGGGCTTCGACCCGAGCCAGATGCAGCCGCCGGGCCAGGGCGGTAGCAATGGCTGAGGCGACGACGGAGCCGGTCATCGCGCTGCGCGGCGTGGGCAAGACCTACCGCACCGGCTCGCTCGAGTTCGAGGCGCTGCGCGACGTCGACCTCGACATCGGTGAGGGCGAGTACGTCGCCGTCATGGGCCCGTCGGGCTCCGGCAAGTCGACGCTCATGCACATCCTCGGCTGCCTCGACACCGCCACGGTGGGCACCTACCGCCTCGCCGGCGAGGACGTCGCGGCGATGGACGAGGAGGACCTCGCCGAGATCCGCAACCGCCGGATCGGCTTCGTCTTCCAGCAGTTCAACCTGCTCCCGTCGCTGCCGGCCTGGCGCAACGTCGAGCTCCCGCTGGTCTACGGTCGCGTCCCGTCCGCCGAGCGCCGCGACCGCGCGGTGGCCGCCCTGGAGCGCGTGGGCCTGGGCGACAAGCTCGACAACCGCCCCGGCGAGCTCTCCGGCGGGCAGCAGCAGCGGGTCGCCGTGGCGCGCGCCCTGGTGGGCGAGCCCGCGCTGCTCCTGGCCGACGAGCCGACCGGCAACCTCGACTCGACGGCCACGGCCGACGTCCTCGGCCTGCTCGACGAGCTCCACGCGCAGGGCCGGACGGTCGTCCTCATCACCCACGAGGCCGACGTCGCGGCGCACGCCAGGCGGCGCGTGCGGGTGCTCGACGGCCGGATCGGCGAGGGCCCCGTGACCGCCCATGCGCCGGCGGCGGTGGCCCCGTGAGCTGGAGCCAGACGCTGCGGACGGGACTGGCCGCCGTCCGCGCGCACGCGATGCGCTCGGTGCTGACGGTGCTGGGCATCCTCATCGGGATCGCCGCCGTGATCCTGACCGTGGGCCTCGGCCTCGGCACGCAGCAGGACGTCAGCGCGCAGATCAGCGCGCTCGGCTCGAACCTGCTCATCGTCACGCCGGGCTCGAGCACGGACGCCGAGGGCTTCCGGGGCGGCTTCGGCTCGGCGGCCACCCTGACCAGGTCCGACGCCGCCGCGCTCGCCTCGGAGGTGAACGCGCCCGACGTCGCCGGCGTCGCCCCGGAGAAGTCCGCCTCGCTCTCCCTGGAGACGAGCGAGACGAACTGGACCACCGACGTCGTGGGCACGACCCAGGACTGGCCGACGGTGCGCTCGCGCGAGCTCGCCTCGGGCGCGTTCTTCACGGCCGACGACGACGCGGCCATGGCGCACGTCATGGTCCTCGGGCCCGAGACCGCCACCCAGCTGTTCGGGAGCACGGACGCCGTCGGGCAGACGGTCACGGTGTCCGACCAGACGTTCACGGTGGTCGGCGTGCTCGCCGCAGAGGGCTCGGCGAGCGGCACCGACCTCGACGACGTGGCGCTGATCCCGCTGACGACGGCGGCCGAGCAGGTGGTCGGCGGGTTCGACCGGAACGCCGTCTCGACGGTGTACGTGCAGGCGGCGTCTGGCGACCGGCTCTCGGCGGCCAAGCAGGAGGTCGAGGCGACGCTGCTCGCGCTGCACGGCATCGCCGACCCGGACGAGGCGGACTTCTCCGTGGACAGCCAGGACTCGCTCGTGAGCGCGGCGACGGCCGTCTACCGCACGCTCACCGTGCTGCTCACCGGCATCGCCGCGCTCTCGCTGCTGGTCGGCGGCATCGGCGTGATGAACATCATGCTGGTGTCCGTCACCGAGCGGACCCGCGAGATCGGCCTGCGCAAGGCCCTCGGGGCGCCGCCGTGGGCCATTCGGCGGCAGTTCCTCGTCGAGTCCGCCGTCCTCGGCCTGGCCGGTGGCGTGCTCGGCGCTGTGCTCGGCGTCGTCGCGGCCCGGGCCCTGCCCGGCGTGCTCGGGACGTCCATCGTCGTGTCCGGCGCGGCCGTGGCCGGTGCCGTCGCCACCGCACTCGCGGTCGGCATCACCTTCGGCGTGTACCCCGCCACGCGCGCCGCGCGCCTGGCCCCCATCGACGCGCTCCGCAGCGAGTGAGTCGACGACATGAGGAGAGTCCCGTGAACCTGCGCCGGATCGCCCAGCCGGGCGCCCTCGCCCTGGTCGCCGCGCTGGCCCTGGCCGGCTGCTCGTCGCAGGCCGCAGGCGACGACGGGGACGCGACGACGCCCGCGACCGACCCCGTCGCGGCGTCGCAGACGCAGGGCGCGGGACCCGGTGGTCAGGACGCCGGCGGGATCTCCGGCGTGGTCGCGGCCGTGTCCGACGGCGTCGCGCAGATCCAGGAGGCCGACTCGCAGACGGCCGTGACGTGGTCGGACTCGACCGCGTTCTGGCGCGAGGCGACCGTGACGCTCGACGCGGTGACCGTCGGCTCGTGCGTCGTCGCGGTGCTGCCCGGCGAGGACTCCGGGACGACGGCAGCGACCTCGGTGGCCGTCTCCGCGGGCGTCGACGGCGAGTGCGCCGCCAGGCCCGGGGGCGTGGCCGACGGTCCATCCGGCGGTTCCCCGGTGGCGCCGCGCGACGGCTCGGCCGCGCCGCCGGAGGGAGCCGACACGCCGCCCGAGCTGCCCGAGGGGGTGCCGACCGACATGCCCCAGGGCGAGCTCCCCGCGATGTCCGAGGGTGCGCCGTCAGGAGGGCTCGGCTCGATCGTGGTCGGCCGCGTGACCGCGGTCGACGGGACGACGCTGACCGTCGAGGCGACCGGGGCGGACGGCGCGACGACCAGCCAGGCCGTCGAGACGTCCGCCGGCACCGTGGTCACCTCGACCGTGGAGGCGGACGCGTCAGCTCTGGTCGTCGGGGTGTGCGCGGCCGTGCAGGGCGAGGCAGACACGAGCGGCGGGATGGTGGCATCGCGCCTCACGGTCGCCGACGCTGATGACGACGGCTGCTCGCGTGGCGTCGCTCCGATGCCCGGGGGCGGGGCGGCGGGCCTCCCCGGCGGGGACACGACCGATGAGTGAGGGGGCGGGGGCGTCCGCGCGTCGGGCGCGTCGGCGACGCACCAGGCGGCTGGCCGTCGGGGGCGCGGTGGTCGCGCTCGTCGCGGTCGGCGGGGGCGGCTACGCGGCGACGCGCGCTCCCGTCGACCGCTACCGGACGGCGATCGCCGAGGAGGCGTCCGTCGCGCAGACGGTGAACGGCACGGGCACCGTGGTGTCCGCCGCGCGGGCCGACGTGGCGTTCCAGGTCGACGGGACGGTGGCGACCGTCGACGTCGCGGTCGGCGACACCGTGGCCGTCGGCGAGGTGCTGGCCACGCTCGACCCTGCGCCGCTCCAGGAGGCTCTCGAGCAGGCCGAGTCGGAGCTGGCGGACGCCGAGCAGGAGCTCGAGGACGACCTCGAGTCGCAGACGACCACGTCGACCACGTCGACGACGACCTCGACGGTCGCCACAGGCACGACCACCGGGACCTCGACGGGCACGCCGGGCGCCACGCCGGGCACGCCCGCGGGCGGGGAGTCGCCCGCGGTCCCTGCCGCCGTGGCCGCGGTGGCCCGGGCGCAGCAGGACCTCCT
>JAEZZV010000143.1 GCA_023418375.1 Actinomycetes bacterium
GCCGTCGCACCGCCCGCTGCGGCACCCGCGCTCGCCCCGCTCGCGGCTGCGCCCGAGGCGGCTCCTCCGCTCGCGGTGCCCGCCGACGACGCCGCCCCACCACCGGTCGAACCAGCGCCACCGCCACCCGCGCCGGAGACACCGGGCCCCTGTGTGGTCGGCTTCGCACCGGCGTTCTGCTGGTTGCCACCGCCGCCCGAGGAATGAGAGCTGCCAGACGGCCCCTCGTTGCCCGCCGGTCCCGGCGGACCGTCGTTGCCGCCACCGTGGCCGGCCGACTGACCTTGATCCGCCGACCGTGAGCCCAGTCGACCGAGCGCCGCGGCGCCCGTGGGGAGCGCCGCCAGAGCACCAGCCGCCAACGCCGCGCCCCCGCCTCCGCCGGACATCGAGCCCACCATCGGGGTCACGAACCGCATGAGCGCCGGCATCGCGAACAGAGCCAGGATCATCAGCATCAGGCCCGTGAGGACGGCCAGAAGCCCGGTGCCGTCATCGGTGAACACGTTCGTGCCGCTGAGCTGGAACGCCGCCGCGTACACGACGGCAGCGGCCGGCTTGTAGAGGATGAACGCGACGAGCCACGCGACGCACTTCTTGAACCAGGTCCGGCCCATCTCGGTGTTCGTGAACGACGCCGACAGCGGCAGGATCCCGGTCAGGATCACCAGCATCCCGGCCCGGGCGACCATGAGCACGATCTGAAACGCCGCGGCCAGCATCGCGATCAGTCCCAAGACGATGACCAGCAGCGGGCCCAGACCACCGGCGACCCCGGTCGTCGACAGGGCCAACAGCCCGAGCATGTTCTCCCCGAAGCACGCCGACCCGGGGGCGGTGACGTCGCAACTCAGCGACTCGTTGATGATCCAGATCGAGAACGAGTCCGCAGCCGCGATCAGCAGGTTCCCGACCGTCACGCTCGACCCCGCCACGACCACCAGCGTCAGGAGCCCCTTGACCGTGTCGCGGCCAGGATCAGCGCGCTGCTCCCAGACCATCCGCGCGCCGCCGATCATCACCGACAGCACCGCCAGGGCGCCTGTGTACCACCACAGCCGTGACTGCAAGAACGCCGCAGTACCGGTGCCTGCCCTCTCCGGCGCGGCAGGAAGCAGCGCACCCACGAGGGCCCCGGCACCGGAGATGAGCACCACCGCGCCCAAGACCAGCCCCAGCTTGCCGACCGCGATGACGCCCTCCCCCGAGCGCATCCGCGTCGCGATGAGCGCCCCGAGCGCGAACAACGAGAGCACCGCGACGGCCAGCCCGGTCCACTTCACGTACCCCAGGACCTCGGTGATGTTCGCGGTGCCCTCGGCCACGCTGCCGGGGCGAAGCGGCGTGGCCTCTCCGGTCTCCAGGAGGTTCGGAGTGCCGATGTTCACCCACACCGTCCCCAGCGAAGTGATCGACTTCCCGAAGGCCTCCATCACCGCAGTCGCGAGGGTCTCAAGGGTGCCATCGAGAACGGCGCTGACGCCGTCCCCGAGGCATCCCGCCATGTTGCCGAGGGAGCACCCCATCACGGACCCCACGTCACATATCCCGCCAGGTTCGGGATCGACGAGAAATCGAAGGGGGTCGCTGTGTCTGCTCGGATCTTCCAATCCCCGTCATGCCAGGTCAGCTCGTACACGACGGAGAACGTCATCGAGCCGGCTGGTGTCGACCCCTCGCCAGCGAGGTCGATCCGCGCCGTGGCGCCGTCGTAGGACAGAACACGGAAGCCCCCGATGCGGGCGCGAATGCCTTCTGACGACGAGCCCGTGCCCTCGGTCAGCAGCTCCTCCCTGAACGGCCCCGGGGCGACGACGTACTCCAGCCACGCCCTGTTCTCTGGAGCGAAGCCCACCGCCAGGGCGTGAGCGGCAGCAAAGAGCGCACCCTCTGGTGATCGCTGGAAGCAGTACCCGAAGCCTGCGGCCAGATCTGTTGCGCCGGGTCCGGCAGTCGACGACGTCGGATACGCCACTGTGCCGACGTACTGCCAGTCCGCAGCTGGCGATGTGGTCACCGTGCCGTCCAGCTCCTCGCCTCGTAGACCACAGATGCTCTCGGCGTCTCCCGATGAAGAGCTGGCGGCGGGCGTGGGCGTCGCCTCCGGCGCCGTCGTGCTCGTCGGATCAGGGTTACGTCCCGCGTTCACGATCGCCAGGACGATGCCGAGCACGACGACCAGTGCGACAACGAGCGCGGCGGTGATGAATCCGGGGCGTGTGAACGGGCTCGGGGTCTGCTCGGTGCTGTCGATGGACATGGCTGGCTCGCTCAGGCGACGAGGAAGCCGACGAGCGAGGCGGCGGCGGAGATGACGATGACGCCGGCCAGGGCCATGCCGATCTTGCCGACGTGCTCGCCGCCCTCGCCGCGGCGGGAGTTCACGGCCATGAGGGCGCCGGCGACGATCAGGCCGAGGATGCACACGGCAAGGGCCACCCACTTGCCCCAACCCATGATCGTCACGAAGCCCTCGGTGCCAGGGGGCTGGACCGCGTCGGGGTTCGGGACCGTGGCCGGCAGGGCGGCCAGGACGTCGCCCGTGGCCGCGATGACGGTGTGCAGCGTGCTCATGGTGGTTCCTCTCAGTGGGTGGCGCCGGCGGCGCCCGGGTGAAGGAGAGCGGTGAGGTCGTCGACGAGGCGTCGGACGTCGCGCGGCGCGGTGGACAGGTCGGGGTCCTCACCCAGGCGCCACGCCTCGATCCAGGGGACCGACCAGCTGCGGGGGTAGCCGCCGGCGACGAGCTGGATGAGGTCGCGCAGCGGCCGTGGCAGGCGCCCGGGGGCGTCGGCGACGACGACGAGCCCGACGACCTGCACGTGGGGCACGAGTCCGGCGGCCCACTGCATGGCGGCGACCTGGGCGGCGCGCAGGCCACGGGCGTTGGAGCGCACGGTGACGACCACGGGCGTCGGTGTCGTGGCGGGCGTGCGGGGCCAGCCGTGCTCGGCTGCGGCCCATCGAGGCTCGAGTGCAGCCAGTGAGGTCTCCCCTGCGCCGCCGTGCGCGCCGAGCCACCACAGGTCGGCCGTGCGGTGGTGGGTCACCGCAGGGAGCTGGTCGGCTGCATCAGGGGCGGGCACGCCGCGCTGCGGTGTGAGGGGCCCGGTCGAGGCCGGTGTCGGTGTCTGCGTGTAGGCAGGTGCGGTGGTCGGGGCGGCCGCTGGGCGCGACAGCCACGGGTTGGTCTCGTCTGCCACGACGCCCCCTGTCCATAATGGTCGGCGCAGTCCGATTTGCACGCAGTGTAGCGACGCAGTGTGACACGGGCAAGAGGGGAGTAGACAATATGTCTGCATGTGATGTAGACCGACAGAGCGTGACAACGTATAACTACGTTCCGTGCGCTCACCTCAGCGGGTCCGCTTCGTGACCGACAGCCTCGACCGCTTGTTCGAGGGTCGACGCGAGATGTTGTCGGCCCCGGAGGTCGCTGAGCTGCTCGGGATGACGAAGCAGGGCGTCTACAACTGGCTGCGTGAGGGCGTGATCCCGGGCTACAAGCTCGGGACCTCGTGGTTCATCTCGCGTGACGAGCTCAAGGAGGCCCTGCGGCGTGGCGCGAACGCGCCACGCGAGCGCTCACAGCGCCCGGAGAGTGACCACGAGGGGGACTGACGTGCAGGCAAGGGCGATAGGGGCAGGCGTCGCCGCACTGGTGGTTCTCGTCCTGGCCGGCTGCGCCGGTCAGGGCGAGAGCACTGGAACCGACCCGACGACTGACGCCGCAACGGCGACGTCCGGTCCGCTCGACCTTGAGCAGTTCACGCCGGCACCCGAGGGCGCCGTCGATGAGGACACCGGGGAGACGCTGGAGCCGCAGCCCGTCGCGACCTGGGACGCGGCCTCACGGGCTGGCGTGGTGGAGGCAGCCCAGGCAGCCATGACCGCGTTCGCGCGCCCCGGCCTGGAGTTCGAAGCATGGTGGGGTGAGCTCGCACCGCTGCTTACGCAGCAGGGGCAGCAGGACTACGCCTACGTCGACCCTGCGAACGTGCCGGCCACCACCGTCACCGGCGCCGGATCTCTGGTGGACGACACCAGCGCCTATGCCGCCGGCGTCGAGGTCCCCACCGACGCCGGCGTCTACACGCTGACCCTGACGCGGACCGACGCGCACGGTCCCTGGCTCGTGGCCCGCTTCACCCCGCCCGCGCAGGAGCAGTAGGCGTGGCAGGCAACAACCTGGGAGTGGTCGCTGCCGTCCTGGCCGTGCCCGCTCTGGCCTTCGGGACCGTCTTCGGGGTGCTCCTGCTCGGTACCGGCGCCCAGGCCACCTGCAACGGCCCGGCGGTAGGCGTCGACCCGGCCGCAGTCCCGGACACCACGGTGGCCGGGTACGGGCGCGAACAGCTCGTCAACGCCGCGCACATCCTGGCCGCCGGGCAGGCCCTCGACCTGGGAGTGCGCGACCAGACCATCGGCGTCATGACCGCGATGGGCGAGTCCTCGCTGCGCGTCATCGATTACGGCGACAGCGCCGGCCCCGACTCCCGCGGTCTGTTCCAGCAGCGCGACAACGGCGCGTGGGGCTCCTACGCCGATCGGATGGACCCCTTCATCAGCGCCAGCAACTTCTTCAAGGCGATGATGAAGGTCGAGGGTCGCGACGCGCTCGAGCCGACGATCGTCGCGCACCGCACCCAGCGCAACGCCGACCCGTTCCACTACACGAAGTACTGGGAACCGGCCGTCATGGTCGTCGAGGCCCTGGCCGGCACGGACACCGGCCTGGCGCCCGGCGCCACGGATCCCACCTGCGGCGGCGTCGGCGCAGGCGTCCCCGGCCAGGTCAGCCCCGGAGGTTGGGCGGTGCCCGCCGCGGGGCCCATCACCAGCGGGTACGGCATGCGCTACCACCCGGTCGACAAGGTCATGCGCCTGCACAACGGCACAGACCTGGGCGGGGGCGGCTGTGACGGCCCGATCTGGGCTGCGAAGGACGGTGTGGTGACCTTCACCGGCTTCGACCGCCAGGGCAACGGCACCATCACCATCGACCACGGCGGCGGCATCCAGACGTCCTACCTGCACATGTACGCCTCGGGCATCCTCGCCCGCGAAGGCGACCAGGTCACCGCGGGCCAGCAGATCGCGCGCGTCGGCAACTCCGGCAAGTCCAAGGGTTGTCACCTGCACTTCAACGTCCGCGTCAACGGCTCCACCACCGACCCCGTGCCCTTCATGGCCGCGGCCGGTGCACCGCTCGGCTAGTGCGAGGAGAACCACCATGAGCACCGACAGGGGGAACAACGGTGGCACCCACACCCTCGAGCACCAACGCGTAGCGACCTGGCCCAGGGTCACCGCGACCGTCCACCCCGAGGGACACGGCACCCTCACCATCAACGGCACCGAACGGCCCTGCGCCGCACCCTCGGTCGACGAGCTGCGCACCGGCGTGATCGCCCGCACCGCCACCCTCGCGCGACGACTGCACCGCCCCGTCCGCCTGACCGTCACCGACGGCGACGCCACCTGGCCACTGGCCGTCCGCCCCGACGGAGTCGTGCAACTCCTCGACCAGTCCGGCACCATCGCGCCAGCCCACGACCTTGTGCCCCACGAAGGCCGCTGCCGCACCTGCCGACACCTGCAGCCCGTCACCACCGCGACCTGCACTCAGTGCGGCACCGACGAGCCCCACCGCGTCGAGACCGACCCCGTGCGGGCCCGCGACATCGTGCCCGACGCCGTCGCAGTACTCGATGCCCTCCCGGACCTGCCCGCCACTCCCCCAGCCACCGTGCGCACGCTGCACCTGCGGTTCTCCACCCAGCCGGACATCGAGACCACGGAGAACGTCGCGCTCGGACGCAACCCCGAGCCCGTCGGCGGGCGCCGCCCCATCAAGGTCACCAGCCCCGAACGCATGCTCTCGCGCACCCACGTCCTCATCGACGTCGACGACCGCGGCCGCATCATCGTGACCGACCAGAACTCCGGCAACGGCACCGAAGCCCAGACCCAACCCCCCATGCGCCTGGTCCCCGGCACCCCCTACGTGGTCCACGACGGCACGACGCTGTTGCTCGGCGACGTCGCCGTCCTGGTCAAGCTGGTGTGATGTGCACGGCGTGTCCGGCGCGCATCTCCCCGTGGCGTCCATGTATCTAGGCTTAGATGGCGGCATGAGCAAGCCTCGCCGACCGAGAGGGACACGGGTCGACCCCGTGCCGCTCGGCTACGCCATCGAGCGCGAGAGCAAGAACCGCCTCGACGGGCTGGCGGCTCGCGCCGGCGTCTCTACGTCGGTGTTCATCGAGCAGGTGGTCGAGCACCTGGAGAGTGAGCTCGACCACCGAGGCCTGCCCACGTGGTGGCCCCAACAGGAGGGCTTGCCTATAGACGCGGCCTAACGCATCGAACCCCCGCCCTTGGCGGGGCGGGGGTTCGGAAGCTGAGTGCCTGATCTGGCTGAGTTTGGCGACCTGGCCCAGATCAAGCGATGTGAGGAACCGGCTGGCTAGGCCGGGACCTGTTGTGACTACCACCTGTCGGGCTTTCTTGTACCTGAAAGGCGCTGCCATCGTACGGCCTGAAGCCACTACCGCACACGCGCACCGCACCATCGGCGTGTCGTGGGCGCTCACGCGCGCGCTGAGCCCGCGGCAGAGCGTGCGCGTGGCCGCTGTCGACGCCTACGGCAAGGTGATGAACACCTACACCGGGCACCGGCGCGTCGCCGGCGATGAGCCCGACCGCCCGTGGGCCGTCTATCTCGCCGGCACCGACCACCGGTTCCGCCTGCTGTGCTTCGACCTCGACGCCAAGACCGCCGGCACCGCGGCCGCCGCCGAACGCGACGCCGCGACGCTGACCGCGCTGCTGCACGACGTCGGCCTATCGGCCGTCGTCTGCCAGTCCGGCCCCACCGGCGGCCGGCACGTGTGGACCGCCCTCGCGGAGAGCGTCGACGCCGAGACCGTGGCCACCCTCGCGCGCCTGGCGCGCCACGTCTGCCCCACCCTCGACCTGTCACCCCTGAGCAACGCCGCCACGGGCTGCGTGCGCCCTCCGGGCGCACCGCACCGCGCCGGCGGCCGCTCCACCGTCCTGACCGGCGACCTGAGCGCGCTCACGACGCCCACGGGCACCGTGGCGCAGGTCCGCGCGCTCGTCGAGCGCCTGGCGCAGCTCGTCGACGACGCCGAGCCCGCGCACGACGTCGACTTCCGCACTCCCCTGCCGGTCGACGAGCACGCTCGCCTGTAC
>JAEZZV010000352.1 GCA_023418375.1 Actinomycetes bacterium
GCGCGCGTCCTCGCGCACGTCGCGGCCGGGCTGGCGAACCGCTCGCGCGGGCTCGCGGGTCGCTCGCTCGGCCTGGAGCCCGTGCAGCACTGACCACCCTGGCCGTCGCTGCGGCCCCGTCGTGACCGTGGGCCGCGCCTCCCGTGGCCGTCCCCGACGGTCCAACGACCGGCTGACGCGCCGGGCCGAGGTCGTTCGCGGGCAGGGCTGGAACCCTCGTTTCCTGAGGAATCGCTGAGGACGATTCCCGGGCACGTTCCGGCGTGCCTACCGTGGTGGCGAGCCCGAGGAGATGCCCATGCTCGCCCGCCGCGCCGTCCTGTCGTTCGCCGCCGCCCTCGCCGTCGCGCTGCCGCTCGCCGCCTGCTCGGGCGACGACGAGCCCGAGCCCACCCCGACGCCGTCGGAGGAGGAGTCGGCCGCGCCCCTCGAGGCGATGCTGACCGAGTACCTGTCGGACTGGTCGGACGAGGACATCCAGCAGCGGCTCGCCGAGATGGAGCGGCAGGTCGCGGCGTGCATGGCCGACGAGGGTTTCGACTACACGCCCGTGGACTACTCCGAGGTGGAGCTCGACCTCGGGAGCGCCCTCGAGCTCGACCCGGGCAGCGCCGAGTTCGCGGAGCAGTACGGCTACGGCATCACCACCGACCCGTTCACGTCGGGCGACACGGAGGCGGTCACCGACCCCAACGAGGCCTACGTCACGGCGATGTCCGACGCCGAGCGCGACGCCTACCTGACCGCGCTGTACGGCGCGGGCTACGCCGACGCGGCTGCGACGGCCGAGGGCGAGGCCCTCGAGGACTACGACTGGGAGGAGGCCGGCTGCACCGGTCGCGCCCAGCAGCAGGTCGTGGCGCCAGGCATCCAGGACGAGGCGTTCTCCGCGCTCCAGGCGGACATGGTCCAGATGCTCGCCGACGCCGACGCCGACCCCCGCCTGGCCCAGGTCACGACCGACTGGTCCACCTGCATGCTCGACGCCGGCTTCGACGGTCTCGAGCGCGTGGGCGACGGCGAGGCGGCCATCACCGCCGAGGTCGAGGCGGCCCGAACCCAGGTCTACGGCGGGGCGGCCGCCGGCGCCGACGCGGACGACCCGGCCGCGGCCGCGCGTCGGGCCCTGCTCGGCCGGACGGGCGTCACCGACCCGCAGCTCGAGACCGCGTTCGACGAGGCCCTGGCCGAGATCATGCCGCGCGAGATCGACATGGCCGTGGCCGACGCCGCGTGCCGGGCGGAGGTCGGCTACGACGACGTCCGCCGCCAGGTGGACACCCAGTACCAGCTCGCCTTCCTGGCCGAGCACGCCGACGAGATCCAGACCTGGCTGGAGTCCCTCTCCGGGGCCGACGGGACGGACTGAACCGGCCGCCGCACCGCACCAACGAAAGCCTTCGCTCGTGCGTCTTACCTGCGGGGGCGGTGGGTCTCGACCTGGCCGCCGCGCGCCCGATGAGAACGTGTCCAGATCGTGATGCCAGTCCTGGGATCGATGCGACACAAGCAGGACATCATCCAGCAGGACGATCCGCACGGCCGAAGGTGACCCGTAGCGTCTCCGCGACGGAGCCACCCGAGGGCCCGGCTTCCACCGCCCAGGGGGAAACGAGGAGAGATGACCGCCACACCGACCACCGCGCGTCCGCGCATCGTCACCGCCCGCGCGCTCGTGCTCGGCACCGCGCTCGCCGTCGGCCTCACCGGCTGCGGAGGGGGTGACGACGAGTCGAGCCCCCAGGAGACGCCGATGGGCGCCCTCGACAAGATGTTCGAGGAGGCCTACGGCGACTGGGACGAGGAGGCCTCGAACGCCAAGCAGATGCAGATCGAGGAGCTCCAGGCCGAGTGCATGGCCGAGCTCGGGTTCGAGTACATCCCCGTCGACTGGTCCGCGATGGGCGGCGGCATGGCCATCTCCTCGGACGAGATGGACGAGATCCCCTGGGGCACCCTCGAGTTCGCCGAGCAGTGGGGCTACGGCATCACGACGAACCCGTACGAGGACTCCCAGGAGGACGTCGAGCCGACGCCGGCCGACCAGGGGTACGAGGACCCCAACATGGAGATCGTCAACGCGATGAGCGAGACCGAGCAGCAGGCGTACTACGAGGCCCTGTACGGCCCGCAGTCCGACGAGCCGGTCATGGACGAGGACGAGTGGGTCCCCCCGTCGTGGGAGGAGATGGGCTGCAGCGGGTACGCCCAGCACGAGGTCTACGGCGACGCCGCGTTCGGCGGCGGCGAGGACGACCCGTTCGCCGGGCTCATGGACGAGATGAACCAGATGTGGGAGTCGATCTCCACCGACGACCGCATCCTGGCCACCGAGTCCGAGTGGGCGACCTGCATGGCCGACGCCGGCCACCCGAACCTCGCCAAGGTCGGCGACGCCGAGCAGATCATCTACGACCAGGTCGACCCGATCTGGAACGACGCCTACTCCGACGTCTCGCCCGACGCGACCGAGGAGGACTACCTGGCGATCGAGCAGTCGATCCAGGAGGAGCTCGCCGCGATCACCCCGCAGGAGATCGAGCTCGCCGTCGACGACTACACCTGCCGCAAGGACGTCGGCTACGACGACGCCTACTCCGAGGTGAACCTCGCCCTCCAGCAGGACTTCTACGACACCCACAAGGCGGAGCTCGAGGAGTGGGTCGCCTTCCAGCAGGAGCAGAACTCCTGATCGTCCAGGCAGGGGCCTTCGGGCCGACGACGGCGCCCCGGCTCCGGGCGCCGTCGTCCCTGCCAGGCGGGGCCGTCGCACCAGCACGATGAAAGAGGCACGCACGTGAGGGCAGTCACCGGCTCCACCCGAACCATCTGGATCATCGCGATCACCGCCGTGGTGTCGCTCGGCGCGGGCATCGGCCTGAGCAGGCTCATCGTCTCCCCCGCGGAGGCGGCTGCGAACGCCGCGCCGCCGGAGGCCGGGCCGATCACCGTCCCGGTCGAGCAGCGGGCGCTGACCAAC
This sequence comes from Actinomycetes bacterium, assembly GCA_023418375.1. GTDB lineage: Bacteria > Actinomycetota > Actinomycetes > Actinomycetales > Cellulomonadaceae > Actinotalea. The sequence goes on from JAEZZV010000352.1 coordinate 2,981, forward strand.
GACATCGTCATGCGCGGTGACGCGCTGTACGAGGACCCGGTCGGCGTGACCGTCGAGACCGGCGAGATCGACGGACCGGCCGTGGTGACCGGGCAGGTGCCGGAGGAGGCCTCCACCATCGAGGCCGGCAACGTGATCCTCGAGGTCACGGGCCGTCCGGTGATCCTGCTGACGGGCGAGCTGCCGGTGTACCGGACGCTGCGTGCGGGCGTCTCGGGCCCGGACGTGCAGCAGCTCCGGGCGGCGCTCGCCGCGCTCGGCATCGACGCCGGCGACGTGAACAACGCCGCGTACGACGCGAGCGCCGCCGCGGCCGTGCGCGCGCTGTACGCCAAGGTCGGGTACCCGGCGCCGACGACGGGTGAGGCCGCCGAGGAGGCCCTCAAGGGCCTCCAGGAGGGCGTCCGCACCGCCGAGGAGGATCTCGCAACCGCGCAGCGCGATCTGAACGCGGCAGCAAACGGTCCGCAGGCGGAACGAGTGCGCCTTCAAGGGGACGTGACTCTCACGAAGGCCACGCTCGATTCGAAGTCCGCTGCGGCCAATGCGGCTATTGCCAAGTTGGAGGCGTGCAAGGTCGCGCCGCCGGAGACCGGGTGCGACACCTTCGCCCAGGCGGCGGAACAGGCTTCCCTCGAGAGGCTTGAGGCGCAGAACGCCTATGACGTTGCGGTAACCGAACTCAATGACCTGCGCCCCCCGGACACCGCTCAGGCGCAGGCCACCGTGGCGAGCGCGCAGCGCGCCCTCAACGACGCCCGCACGGCGCTGTCCGAGGCGCAGGCCGAGGCGATCACCCCCCTGCCCGCGGCCGAGGTCGTCTACCTCGCCTCGACGCCGCGCCGCGTGGACGACGTCGCGATCCGCCGCGGCTCGATGGTCGCCGGCTCGTCGGCCGTGATGACGGTCTCGGGCGCGACGCTGCAGATCCAGGGCACGCTCGACAAGAACGACGCCGACCTGATCGTCGAGGGCACGGCCGTGAGGATCGTGCTCCCCGACGGCGTCGAGGTCTCTGGGACCGTCCAGTCGGTCGGCCTGATCGAGGAGGAGGACGGCGACGGCGGCGAGGGCGGCCAGGTCGGCGACGGCGGCACCGCCGCCGACCCGAACCGGCGCAAGGTCGTCGTCGTGCCGGACGAGCTGACCGAGGACCAGCGCTGGATGCTCCAGGGCTCCAACGTGCGGATCACGATCCCCGTGAGCTCGACCGAGGGCGAGGTCATGGCGGTGCCGCTGGCCGCGCTCACCCAGGGCCCGGGCGGCGAGTCGCGCGTCGAGGTGCTCGACGACGGCTCCGACACCCCGCGCCTCGTGGTGGTCGAGACCGGCCTGGCCGCCGGCGGCTACGCCGAGATCCGGCCCGTGGACGGCGAGCTGAAGGTCGGCGACCGCGTGGTCGTGGGCCAGGGCGGCTCGCTCGCCGAGGACGAGCCCGCCGGCGACGAGGGCGCCGACGAGGAGGGCGCCGACGAGGAGGAACCCGCCACCGAGGAGCCCGCCACCGAGGAGACCGAGGAGACCGGGGACACCGAGGGCGCCGAGGGATGAGCGAGCCCCCCGTCATCGACCTGCGCGGCCTCTCGCGCGCGTTCCCCGGCAGCCCTCCGGTGGAGGCGCTCCAGCGCGTGGACCTCGTCGTGCGGCGCGGTGAGTACGTCTCGATCGTCGGGCCCTCGGGCTCGGGGAAGTCGACGCTGCTGCACATCCTCGGGCTGCTGGACCGGCCCACCGCGGGCGACTACCTGCTCGACGGCGTCTCCACGGCCACCGTGAGCGAGAACGAGCGCGCGCACCTGCGCGGCGGCCGCATCGGGTTCGTCTTCCAGGCGTTCCACCTGCTGCCGCACCGCTCGGTGCTCGACAACGTGCTCCTGGCGTCCCTGTACAGCGGGGTTCCGCGCGCGGAGCGCCGCGAGCGGGCGCTGGCCGCGCTGGACCGCGTCGGGCTCTCGCACCGCCTCGACTTCCTGCCGACGGTGCTCTCCGGTGGCGAGCGGCAGCGCGTCGCCGTCGCCCGCGCCGTCATCTCCGCCCCGCACGTGCTGCTCGCGGACGAGCCCACGGGCAACCTGGACTCGGTCACCTCGGAGGGCGTCCTGGACCTGTTCGAGGAGCTGCACGCCGACGGCCTCACGCTCGTCGTCATCACGCACGACCCGAAGGTCTCCGCCCGGGCCCAGCGCCAGGTGCGGATCGCGGACGGCAAGCTGAGCGAGGTGGCCTGATGATGCGGCGCCGACGCGGTCAGACCCCGGCCGACGACCCGATGGTCAGCCTCGGGCTCGCCGACGACCCGGGTACGGTCCTGACGGCCGAGACGGCCGTCATCCCGGAGCAGGCGACGCCGGTCGACGGAGTGGGGGGGTTCCCGGACGGTGACGGGGCCGCGGCTGGCGAGCCGGACGGGCGTCGTCGGCGGCGGTTCCCGCTGCCGCTGGGGCGGCTCCGCCTGCGCCGGCGCGGGACCCGGCACGCGCGCAACGGGGACATGTTCGGCGTCCGGGACCTGCTCGCGGAGGCCTCCCACGGCATCGGCGCGCGGCCCGGCCGCCTGTTCCTCACGATCATCGGCACGGTGCTCGGCATCGGGTCGCTCGTGGTGACGGTGGGCCTCGCGCAGACGGCGGCCGGCCAGATCGCGAGCCGCTTCGACGCGGTCGCGGCGACGCAGGTCGTCATCGAGCCGGCATCCGCCCAGACCCGCAACGGCGAGCGCGCCACCGGCCGCATCCCGTGGGACGTCGAGGACCGGCTCAGCCGGATCGCGGGCATCGAGGTGTCGGGGGCGATCGCTCCCGTGAACGTCGGGGACGCGCGGATCACCGCCGTGCCCGTCAACGACCCCTCGGCGCCCACGCTCGCGAACCCGCAGGTCATCGCGGTGACGCCCGGCCTGATCGACGCCGTCGGCGGCTCGGTCGTCACGGGCCGCACGTTCGACGCCGGGCACGACGAGCGGGCCGACCGCGTCGCGCTCCTCGGATCGCGCGCGGCGCTACGTCTCGGCGTCGTGCGCGTGGACAGCCAGCCGTCGGTGTTCATCGGCGACCGCCCGTACACGGTGATCGGCATCGTCGACGACGTGCGGCGGCGCTCGGACCTGCTGGACGCCGTCATCATCCCGGTGGGCACGGCGCGGCACGACTACCGGCTGGCCGCGCTGGAGCAGGCGCACGCGCGGATGGCGATCGGCGCCGGCCCGGTCATCGCCGAGCAGGCGCCCGTCGCGCTCGAGCCGAACGCGCCCGAGACCATCGAGGTCCAGGTGCCGCCGGCCGGGTCCACGGTCCGCGAGAGCGTGCAGGCCGACATCAACGCGATCTTCCTGGCGCTGGGCGCGGTGGCGCTGCTGGTCGGTGGCCTGGGCATCGCGAACGTCACGCTCCTGTCGGTGCGCGAGCGGACCGGCGAGATCGGCCTCCGCCGGGCGCTGGGCGCGACACGGCGCAACATCGGCAACCAGTTCCTCGTGGAGTCCGGGGTCATCGGCCTGCTCGGCGGTCTGGTGGGCTCGGCGCTCGGCGTGGGGGTCGTGGTCGTCGTGAGCGTGAGCAAGGAGTGGACGCCGATCCTCGACACGGTCGTGGTGGTCGGCGCCGCCGGCCTGGGTGGCGTCATCGGCGTCCTGGCGGGCCTGTACCCGGCGCTCAAGGCGGCGAAGATCGAGCCCATCCACGCGCTCCGCGGCGGTACCTGACCGGTCCGCGCAGCGCCGCAGCTGTCATCCCCCGAGACGGTGAAGGGTTCCTACCGGCATCCGGTAGGAACCCTTCATCGCGTCAGGGGGCGGGCGCCTCGAGGGGCGGGCCCGCGCGTCCGGCGGCGCGGCGGCGGCGGAACCGCGAGATCCGCCAGAGGGCCACACCGATCGCGATCAGGACCACGACGACCAGCACCGGGACCAGGATCGCGAGGATGCTCACGGTCGCGGACGTCGCGTCCTCGGCGGCCGAGACGAACGGCGCCCCCAGGCCGAACGTGCCCGCGTTGACGATCGGGCGGCTGAGCGCCTTGCCCGCGTGCACGGTCCCGGCGAGCGCGACGCCGATGGCGGCGCCCACCCACGGGTTCTCGCGCCACCAGTCGGACTGCTCGATCTGCTGCGCGCCCGACGCCGCCGCGAACATCACGCCGCCCATGAGCGGGCGCACGGCGGTCTGGAGCACGTCGCTGACGTGGTCGACGCCGGGCACCTTGTCCAGGACGACGTCGGCGACCAGCAGCGCCATGCCGACGCCGATCGCCCACCACGACGAGATCCAGTCCAGGCCGGGCGGGAGGTCGAGGAGGTCGGTGAACCGGTCGAGCATCCCGACCAGCACGAACGGGATGAATGCGTTCAGCCCCGCGGCGGCGGACAGCCCCGCGCCGGTCAGTGCAGCCAGCACCTGCGCCTCCCTTCGCCCGCGGCCAGGCTAGCGGGCGCCGGCCGGGCGGCCTCGGCTACTGGCCCGCGTACCGACGGACGAGGCGCCACACGTTGCGGTCGCCGTCGCGCAGGAGCGTCACCGAGTCCACGGCCCGGCGCACCAGGAATAGCCCGCGGCCACTCGTCGCGCGGTCCGGCGGCGGTGGCGCATCGAGGTCGACCTCCGGCGGGACGCCGTCGTCCCACACCTCCGCACGGAGCACGCCGTCGGCGGCCCGCAGCGTGGCCCCGAGCCGCAGCCGGCCGGGGCTGGCCGGCACGCCGTGCCGCAGGGTGTTCGTCGCGAGCTCCAGGACGGCCGCCCCGAAGCGCGCCCGCTCGGGCGACGGCACGTCGGGTGCCGCCGCCCAGAGCGCGTCGAGGGCGTCGTGCAGGGCGTCGAGCACCGGTGGCTCGACCGCGCCCTCGACCCGCACCTCAGCCGGCACCGAGCGCCTCGTCGACCGTCGGGTACGGCCGCAGGACGCGGTCCATCGTCGTCAGCTGCAGGACCGTCAGCACCTGCTCGGTCGGGCGCGCGATGCGCAGGTCGCCGCCGGCAGCGCGGGTCGCGCGGAGCCCGGCGACCAGGGCACCCAACCCCGACGAGTCCATGAAGGTCGTCTCCGCCAGGTCCACGACGAGGAGCGTGCGCCCCGCGGCGACGGTCCGCTCGACGAGCGCGGTCAGCTCACCGGCCGTCACCATCGTCAGCCTGCCCGACGGCGTCACGACCGCCGCCCGCCCGTCCTCGGCACCCGGGCCGCTCGCCGGCTCCACCCTGACGTCCACTCAGCGCTCCCTCTCCCCGGCACCGCCGGCGTGCTCGGTGGCGGCGTCGCCTCGTCGGTAGCCGCGGTACCGCAGCGCGTCCAGGATGACGCTCAGGACGACCAGGTCGTATGCGACCCACGCGACGTTGATCCCCGTACCCACCCACGGTGCCAGCCCGAGCCCCGCACGCACCAGCCCGACCGCGGCGGCGACCACGAGCGCCACCATCGCCGTCAGCTGTGGCCACACCAGGCGCCACTGCCGACGCGCCTCCTGGCGGACCTTCGACGTGACCGCGAACCGCAGCGGCCGGCCGAACCAGACGTTCGCGGCGGCCGTCACGGCCGCGCGGATCCAGACCGGGAACAGCGCGAGCGAGTACTGCTGGCCGCGCCACGTCCGCAACCCGCGGGCGGCGACGACGAACAGCAGCTGCGAGGCGATCTGGAAGGGCACGAACCGCGCGAAGAAGTCCGCCGACCACGCGGTGATCGGCAGCACCCCGAAGCACAGGAAGATGATCGGCGCCGCGAGGTACACCACGGCGGCGAAGCCCGACAGGTACGACCACATGGTCGCCAGGTACATGAGCCGCTGACCGAGCTGTAGGCCCCGCAGCCGCAGCGGGCTCTCCCGGAGCATCACCTGCAGCGTTCCCTGCGCCCAGCGCAGCCGCTGGCCGATCATCGTGCCCAGGTCGTCGGGCGCGAGGCCGTTCGCGAGACGCTCGTGGTGGTAGACGGTGCGCCAGCCCAGGGCGTGCAGGTGCATGGCCGTCGCCATGTCCTCGGTGACCGACATCGTCGCCACCGGCATGACCGCCTGCGCCTCGTGCGCGCGCCCCACGTCGACGGCACGGAGCAGCGCCTGCACGCTCTCCACGGCCCCCAGGGGCGACCACTCGCGGTCGCCGAGCCGCGCCAGGGCCGTCTCGTCGACCACGACGGCGTCGAGCTGGTCGTCGCGTGCGATCGGGAGGGCCGCGATCGCGCGGAGGTCGGCCTGCATCGCGGCGACGTCGTCGGCCACGAGCGCGGAGGAGACGGCGTCCACCTCGCGCTGGAACGCGTACGTGACCTCGCTGATCGGCTCGCCCGCGTCGAGCCGGGCCAGGGCAGCGGTCGCTGCGCCCTCGACCCGGGCCAGCGCCTCGGCCTCCGCGGGGCCCGACGCGCGGCGCCGCGCCCGCGCGACCATCCGGCGCCCCGTCCCCAGTGCCTCACGCACCGACCGCTCGGTCTCGCGCACGTAGCCGACGACGCCGAGCTGCATCAGCGCCTCGCGCCGCAGGATGGCGTTCGACCCGCAGAAGAAGGCGGCGTTCCAGCCGTCCTTGCCCTGCTGGATCGGGCCGTAGAACAGCGGTGCCTGGCTGCCGAGCGGGTCCGCCGCCGTGACGTTGGTGAAGTGCTGCGGCGTCTGCACGAGGGCGACCGTCGGGTCGGCGAAGTGCCCCAGGGTGCGTTCGAGGAAGTACGGCTGGGGCACCTGGTCGGCGTCGAGCACGACGATGAGCTCGCCGTCGGTCCGGAAGAGCGCGTTGTTGAGGTTGCCCGCCTTGGCATGGCGCGGCCGGTCCACCCAGTCCTCGCCGCGGACGACGTAGCCCACGCCGGCGCCCTCCGCGGCCGCACGCAGCGCGGGACGGGCGCCGTCGTCGAGCACCCAGGTGCGGTGCGGGTAGCCCATGTCGCGCGCCGCCAGGACGGTAGCCATCACGAGGTCGACGGGCTCGTCGACGGTGGTCACGAAGACGTCCACCGTCACGCCCTCGGGCGGCGGCGGTGGCGCGGGCCTGGTGCGTGCGCGCCACATCGTCAGGGCGAAGAGGCCGACGTCGACGAAGCTGTACGTCTCGGCGAGGACCAGGGGCACCGCGATCCACCAGGCGTCCCAGCTCACCGACTCGAGCCAGCGCCACACGACGTAGTTCAGGCCGAGCACGACGGTGAGGAGCACCATCACCCGCAGCGCGAGGAGTCTGCGTGCCGCCGCCCGGGCGGACGTGGCGGTGCGGCGCCCCATGCGTCGACGCTAGCGCAGGGCCTGCAACGTCACGACGGCAGCGGCCCGTCCTCCTAGGCTGGGTGCAGGGACGAGACGGGCCGGGGGTGCCGTGGACCGCGTACGACGGTGGGACGTGCCGGCTCCGGACGCGGGGGCACGGCCCGACGCGCGGGACGTCCGGCTCATCCTCGCGTTCGTCGCCGTGTACGCGTTCGCGGCCTTCCTGGCGCGGCAGACCATGCTGCCGACCGGTGGGGTCAGTCTGGTCTGGCCGGCGGCGGGCGTGTCGGTCGTCTGGCTCGTCGCACGCGCGGGCCGGGCGTGGCGCTGGCTGGACGCGATCGCCATCGCGCTCACCACGTACGGCGTCGTCACGGTCACGGGCAGCGGACCGGTCACGGGGCTCGCCGGCGCCGCCGCCGCCACGCTCCAGGCGGTCGTGTGCGCGTGGGTCGTTTCGCGGACGTGCCCGGGCGTCTGGGCGGGTCGCTCCTTCCGGCCGGTCGGTGCGGGAGAGCTGTGGTGGTTCGTGACCGGCGCGGTCGTCGGCGCCATCGTGGCCGCCCCGCTGGCCGCACTGGCCGTGACGCTCACGTCGGGCACGTGGTCGTGGGACGTCGTGCTGCTCTGGACCGCGCGGAACGTCGTCGCCATCGTGACGGTGGGGACCCTGTGGTTCGTCGTCGCCGCCTGGCTGGCCTCGCGCCGGACGCCCGCATCGGCGCCGAGTGTCTCGCCCGCGCGGCAGGCACCGCTGCGCGTCGCGGCGCTGCTCCTTGCACCGGCGGTCTACGTGGCGTGGTTCCTCGCGCTCGACGACCTCGCTCTGGTGTTCCCGCTCATCGCGATCACCGTCTGGGTGGGTTCGCAGGCGTCGTCGGCGCTCGTGGTGGTGCACAACACCGTCGTCGCCGGGACGGCCATCACCCTCACCGTGGCCGGGACGGGGCCGTTCCTCCAGTTCTCCGACCCGACGACCCAGGTCGCCGTCGCGCAGCTGTTCGTCGGCCTGACGACGGTGATCGGCCTCTCGCTCGCCCTGGCAAGGGAGGAGCGCGTGCGGCTGCTGCACGAGGTCGCCGTCGCCCGCGACCGGGCGGAGTCCCAGGCGGCCCTGCTCACGACGATCGTGGACACCATGGCCGAGGGCGTGCGCGTCGTCGACCCGACGGGCCGCGTGATCGTCCGCAACCCGGCGGCGACGCGGCTGCTCACGGGCCTGCCACACCTGCCGCTCGACGACGACGCGGTCGACCTGGTGGGCATCACGCGCCTGGACGGCTCTCCGCTCACGGAGTCCGAGCTGCCCTTCCGGCGGGCGCTCAACGGGCAGACGGTGCGTGACCTGGAGCTCCTGGTCCAGACGCCTGGCGCGCCGGGGCCGCGCGTCGTCGCCTTCAGCAGCGAGCGGCTCCCGGAGGAGTCCGGCGGCGGCGCGGTGACCGTCCTGCGGGACGTCACGGCCGAGCGGGACCAGCTCCGGCGCGCCGCGCGGGTCCAGGCCGGGCTGCTCCCGGCGCACGTGCCCGAGCTGGAGGGCTGGGAGGTGGCGGCCCGGTTCATCCCCGCCGGGTCGGTCGGTGGCGACTTCTACGACTGGGACGTGACCGACGACGGCCTGGTGGTGACCGTCGCCGACGTCATGGGCAAGGGGCCCGCCGCGGCGATCCTCGCCGCCACGACGCGCTCGGTGCTCCAGGCTCAGGGCCCCGGCGCGGACGTGGCCGGCGCTCTGGACGCCGCCGAGCGCGCGATGACCGGCGACCTGACGAAGGTCGCCACGTTCGTCACCGTCTTCCGCGGGCACGTCGACCTGGCGACGGGAGCCCTGACCTACGCCGACGCGGGCCACGGGCTCACGCTGCTCATCGGCGCCGACGGCCGTGCGCGCCGCCTGCCCGCGAACGGCCTGCCGCTCGGCGTCGGGCTGGAGGACCGGCGAACGGCGTCGACCGAGCACCTGGAGCCCGGCGACCTCCTGCTCGTCCTCAGCGACGGGGTGCTCGACGCGGCGGGCGGCTCGCTCCAGGACCTCGCCCGGCTGGAACGGGCCGCCGGTACGGGCCGGCGCGCGGCCGACGCCGTCGGCGCCGTGCTCGCGCTGACCGGGACGGCCGCGCAGGAGGACGACCTGACGGTCGTGGCGGTCCGGCGCACGACCGGCGCCGGTGGGCCGACCGTCGGAGAGTTCGTCACGCAGAGCGATGCGAACTCTCCGGATGTCGACGCATAAGCCCGTGACCTGCTGTGGCGGCGCGCTTAGCCTGCCGAGATGACGGACCTGCGCGACCAGATCGCCCACCACTACGAGGCGGACATCGACGAGGACGCGCGGCTGCGCTCCGGCCTCGGGCGGCTGGAGCTCGAGCGGGTGCGCGAGATCGTGCGGCGGTCGCTGCCGCCGGCGCCCGCGCGGGTGCTCGACGTCGGCGGCGCCACGGGCGTGCACGCCGAGTGGCTGCTCGCCGACGGGCACGAGGTGCACCTGGTGGACCTCCTGGACTCGCACGTCGCGCGGGCCCGCGAGCGGTTGGGCGGGGCCGCGGGCTTCTCCGCGGAGGTTGCCGACGCGCGGGCGCTGCCGGTTGCGGACGGCGCGTACGACGTCGCGCTCCTGCTCGGGCCGCTGTACCACCTGCAGGACGCGTCGGACCGGCTGGCGGCCTGGCGCGAGGCGGCGCGCGCGGTGCGACCCGGCGGGGCGGTGATCGGGATGGCGATCTCGCGGTTCGCGTCGGTGTTCGACGGGCTCGCGTGGGGCTCGCTGTTCGACGCGCGCTTCCGCGAGGTGGTGGAGGCGGACCTCGCCACGGGCCGGCACGAGAACCCGGACCGCAACCCGCACTGGTTCACGACGGCGTACTTCCAGCGCCCGGACGAACTCGCGGCGGAGGCCGGGGCGGCCGGGCTGGAGGGCGTCGAGGTGCTCGGTGTGGAGGGCATCGCCGGCTGGATGCGGGACCTCGGACCGCGGATGGACGACGACGCCGGACGGGAGACGCTGCTGTGGTCCGCGCGCGCGGTGGAGAGCGAGCCGAGCGTGGCGGGACTGAGCCCGCACCTGCTGGCGGTCGGACGGCGGCCGGCCGACTGACCGCTCGATCGACGGGCATGTCGCCGAACGACGACACGCAGTGGAATGTCGCCGAACGACGACACTCCCTGGAGGTGACCGTGCCCGCCATGCGCACCCGCGGACGACGGTCCGCGAGGAGGCCGAACGGCTGGCCGACGAGCGGGACCTCCCGCGGGACTGGCTGAACGACTCGTTCGCGGGCTTCGTACCCGGCGGCGACCTAGGTACCGTCCCGCTCGAGATCGAGGGCATCACGGTGACGACGGCGTCGCCCGAGCACCTGCTCGCGATGAAGATGGCGGCGTTCCGGCCCGGCAAGGACCAGACCGACCTCGAGCTGCTCTTCCGGCTGCTCGACGTCACCGAACCGGAGCGGGCCGCGGACATCGCGCTGGCCGTCTACGGGGAGTACAGCGTGGTGCTGCCCGGACGGGACGAGCTCCTGCTCTCCGCGCGGGCGATCCTCGATCGGCGGCGACGGCGCCGCTGATCGGTGCGCTCAAAGCTGCGGGACGGCCTCGTCCTCCGTCGGCGGGGCCTTCGGGGCCGGGGATCGGCGAGTGAGGACGGTCGCCAGGAGCGCGACCCCCCACACGATGGCGAGCCAGCCGCCCGTCGTGCCGAGGCTGCCGTCGTGGTCGGGGAACGCGATGGACGTCCCCCCGAACCAGGCCGCCGAGAGCGCCGCGGTCGACGCGGGGAGCCACGCGCCACCCCTCCGGAGCATGGCGAGAGCAGCGACCAGGAGCGTGGCCAGTGCGAACGCCGCGTGAGCGGGCCAGTGGTCGAGGTTCTGCGTGACGTCGGACGGGACTGTCGGGTCGCGGAAGGCGCTCGTGGCCTGGCTCGCGACGGCTATCGCGGGCAGGAGCCCGGCGAGCACGACGACGGCGATCGGCACGTCCCGGGACGTCAGCCTCCGCTGCGGGCTGGGCGGGAGGGCGCGCGCGCCGTGGAGTGAGCGGACGCCGGCGACGAGCCCGACGGCGACGGCGGCGGGGACGAGGTGCCCGACCTCCGGCGCCGCAGCCGCACCGAGCGCGAGCGCCGCCGCTGCGGCGAGGATCTGCTGCGCGGCGGCGCCGTGCTGCGGGCGGAACGCGAGGACGGCCGTCGGAACGCCGAGCAGGACCGTGTAGAGAAGCCCCCAGCTCGTCTCGATGAGGTACGCGTCGTAGAAGTCCTCGAGCGGGACCAGGGGGACCGTGAGGTCGATGATCCCCATCAGGCCGATGAGCCAGATGAGGACACCAAGGGCCGCAAGGGCGGGCGCGGCGGCGCGGGTGTACGGGGAACGCGTGGTGGCGTCGGAGGCTGGCGTCACGGAGCCGATCATGCCAGCCGGGCCCGAAGACTCCCCGTCAGCGGTGGGACACAGGTCGGCAACCCGCCGTCGCTCCTACGCCTTGGCCTGGGCGTAGGTGTCGACCATCGACACCGTGAGGGCGAAGTCGTCGGGCATGTCGCCGAAGAGCAGGCGGCCGGCTTCCACTCCCGACTCGCGGACCGCTTCCGCCACTTGATCCGCCACGGCCTCCGGCGTGTGGACGAGCACCTCGTCGTGGAGGAAGAAGACCAGGTGCGGGCGGCCCGGGATCGTCAGGAGCCGACGTCGTAGCGCGGCCATCCAGCACAGGGCCCACTCCGCGGCCGTGCCCTGGACGATGAAGTTCCTGGTGAACCGCCCCCAGTCGCGCCTCGCTGAGCGGGCCGCGCGCGCCTCCTCGGGGCCGGCGCCCTCGACGCTCGCCGCCGCGACCGCCTCCCGCCACCACTCCGACGGCGGCGGGGAGGACCGGCCCAGCCACGTCGTCACCACCTCGCCCCGCTCCCCCGCCCGCGCCGCGGCCTCCACCATCGCGATGGCCTGCGGGAACGCCCGCTCCAGCCTCGGCATCAGCGCCGCGGAGTCGCCCGTCGTCGCGCCGTACATCGCACCCAGCATCGCCACCTTGGCCTGCTTGCGGTCCGCGACCACGCCCGCGTCGACGAAGCCCTGGTAGAGGTCCGCGTGGCGGCCGGCGCGTGCCATGGCTTGGTCGCCCGACATCGCTGCCAGGACGCGCGGTTCCAGCTGGGCCGCGTCCGCCACCACGAGCTTCCAGCCCGGGTCCGCGACCGCCGCACCGCGCACCGCCGCGGGGATCTGCAACGCGCCGCCGCCACTCGTGGCCCACCTCCCAGAAACCACGCCACCTGGGACGTAATCTGGGCGAAAGCGACCACCCGAGACCCACGTCTCGAGCCAGGTCCAGCCGTTGGCGGTGTACAGGCGCGAGAGGCGCTTGTATTCGAGTAATTGCTCGACTATCGGGCCGCCGTGGTCGCGCAACTCCCAAGAACGGGTGCTCGAGACCTCTATCCCTGCACGTCGGAGGCCATTCAGCAGCTCGGCGCTACTGTCGAGATTCAGAGTCGGTTGGCCGAGGGCCTCGCGCAATTCTCGAGACAACCTCTCCAGACGCTCCGGACGGCCGCCTCCGGCGGGCCGTGCGCCGAGGATCTCCGTGAGGATGCGGTCGTGCGCCTCGGCGCTCCAGGGAAGCCCGTCGTGGGTCATCTCGGCGGCGATCAGGGCGCCCGTCGACTCGGCCGCAAGCAGCAGCCGGAGCCGCCCCGGAGCCGTCGACCCGGCCACCGCGTCGAGCTGCAACCGCAGCTCCCGAGCGACGTCCAGCGGCTCCTCGACACGCGCCCCGGCGTCCTCGTCGTCGAACAGCGTCGCCGCCCGGCCCGCAGAAGCCGCCTCCACCACCCTCGGCGCGTCCCACGGCCCACGCTCCGCCGCGGCCAGCGCAGATCCGGCGCAGTACGCACTCCCCCGCAGGATCGCGTGACAAAGCCGCAGGTCATGGGCCCTCTCCACCCGCACACCTGCCGCCAGCAGCTCCGGGTACCGGCGCGCGGTGTCGTCCCACACCCAGCGCGGCTTCAGCGCCCGTTCCTTCGCCAGGACGGCCTCAGCCGCACGATCGGCCGGGACGGACTCGCGCGCGAGGGGCGCGCCGTCGTCCGTGGCGTCCTGGAGGACGAGCCAGCCGGGGCGATCGGCGTCGTCGTACAGCAGGGCCAGGGGCACGGTCCATCCTCGCGCCCGCCCCCGACATCCGGACCCCGCGACACCGGCCGCGCAACCCGTTTCGCGGAACCGCTTGACCCTGACGCTGCGTCAGGCCCGCATGCTCACCGACATGACCACTCCGACACCCACCCAGCACGCCATCCAGGTGCGCGGCCTCACCAAGTCCTTCAAGGGCCTCGAGGTCCTCCGCGGCGTCGACCTCGACGTCGCGCGCGGCAGCATCGTCGCCCTCCTCGGCTCCAACGGCGCCGGCAAGACGACGACCATCCGCATCCTCGCCACGCTCCTGCGCCCCGACGGCGGCACCGCCGTCGTCAACGGCCACGACGTCACCACCCACGCCCACGACGTCCGCGCGTCGATCTCGCTCACCGGCCAGTTCGCCGCCGTCGACGAGATCCTCACCGGGCGCGAGAACCTCGCCCTGGTCGCGCGCCTACGCCACCTGCCGCACCCCGGCGCCATCGCCGACGAGATGCTCGCCCGCTTTTCCCTCACCGACGCCGGCAACCGCCGGGCCGGTACCTACTCCGGCGGCATGCGGCGACGGCTCGACATCGCGATGAGCCTGGTCGGCAACCCGCCGATCGTGTTCCTCGACGAGCCCACCACCGGGCTGGACCCGCAGGCGCGGCTGGAGGTGTGGGCCGCCGTCCGCGAGCTCGCCGCCCGCGGCACCACCGTCCTGCTCACCACGCAGTACCTCGACGAGGCCGAGCAGCTCGCCGACCGGATCGCCATCCTGCACGAGGGCCGGATCCTCGTGGACGGCACCCTCGCCGAGCTCAAGCAGCTCCTGCCCAAGGCGACCGTCGAGTACGTCGAGAAGCAGCCGACGCTCGAGGACGTCTTCCTCACCCTCGTCGGCGCGCCCGCCGGGGCGAGCGCCGGTACCGGACCCGCCCCCACCACGACCCCCACCCAGGAGACCCGATGACCACCCACGCCTACGCCGACACCGCGGCCCTCACCGGTCGCTCGCTGCGCCACATCGCGCGGAGCCCCGACACGATCGTCACGACGGCGATCACCCCGATCGCGATGATGCTGCTCTTCGTCTACGTCTTCGGCGGCGCGATCGACACCGGCCCCAGCGCCGAGCCGTACGTCACCTACCTGCTGCCCGGCATCCTGCTCATCACCATCGCCTCGGGCATCGCGTACACGGCGTACCGGCTGTTCCTCGACATGGACAAGGGCATCGTCGAGCGGTTCCAGTCCATGCCGATCGCGCGGTCCGCGGTCCTGTGGGCGCACGTCCTGACGTCCCTGGTCGCGAACCTGGCCTCGCTCGCCGTCGTCGTGCTCGCCGCCCTGGCCATGGGCTTCCGGTCCGGCGCGGGAGTCGGGGCGTGGCTCGCCGTCGTCGGGCTGCTCGTGCTCTTCACGCTCGCCCTGACCTGGCTGGCTGTCATCGCGGGCCTGTCCGCGACGAGCGTCGACGGCGCCAGCGCGTTCTCCTACCCGCTGATCTTCCTGCCGTTCATCAGCTCGGCCTTCGTGCCGACCGAGTCCATGCCGGGCCCCGTGCGCTGGTTCGCGGAGAACCAGCCGGTGACCTCGATCGTCGACGCGATCCGGAACCTGCTCACGGAGCAGCCCGTCGGGAACGACGCGTGGGTCGCGCTCGCGTGGTGCGTCGGCATCCTCGTCCTGGCGTACGCGATGGCCGTCGCGGCCTACCGGCGCAAGGTCGCCTGACCGACACGGCCCGGGCGCTCACATCACCGGCACGGGCCGTGCCATACCGTCCAACCGGAGGGAGGATCACCACATGCTCACGATCGGCGAGCTGGCGGGGTACGCCGGCGTCACGGTGCGCACCGTCCGGCACTACCACAAGGTCGGGCTGCTGCCCGAGCCGGAGCGCGACGCGTCCGGTTACCGCCGCTACGGCGCGACGGCGGTCGTCCAGCTCATCCGGATCCGCACCCTCGCGGACGCCGGCGTCCCGCTCTCGCAGATCGCGCAGATGCTCGACGCCGACGAGGCGACGTTCGCCGAGGCGGTCCGCCGGATCGACGCCCGCCTGCGCGCCGAGATCCAGCGCCTCCAGACCAGCCGACGGCAGGTAGCCCAGCTCGCCGCCGGTGACAGCCTCGCCCTGCCGCCGGAGGTCACCGCCTACCTCGACGGGCTGCGCGCCCTCGGCGTCTCGGAGCGGATGGTGACCAGCGAGCGCGACGCGTGGATCCTCGTGGCGGCGCGCTGGCCCGACAAGGTCCGGGAGTGGATGCCCGCCAAGATGGCAGAGCTCGAGGACCCGCGCGTCGTGCACCTGTACCGGTTGCTCTCTCAGATGTTCGACAGCGACGAGGCGGACGAGGCCGTCATGGCCGAGGTCGCGGACCTCATGGCCGCCATGTTCGAGGAGGCCGAGGCTGCTGGCCGACCCGAGCTGGAGGAGGTGCAGGACGACGTCTCCTACGACCTGCTCGACGCCCTCGCTCTGGAGAAGGACCCGAGGGCGGCCCGCATGGTCGAGCTCATGCGCGAGCGAGGGTGGGACGGCTGGATCCGCCTCGAGCGGGTCGAGGACGCGCCTCGGCGCTGAAGCGCCGCTGGCGGTGTGCCGGACGCGCTACTCCTGCGGCTCGGTCTGCCTGGCGTGCATCGCGGCGGCGGCCTTGTCCGGCAGCACCGCCGCCGAGGCCGTCTGCATCCGGACCTTGAGCGACATCACCTCGTGCTTCGTCTTGCCGGCGAGCAGCGCGTCCACGGCCTCGCGCGCAACCTTCTCGGGCTCGTCCTTCGGCCCCTGGGCGACGCGCGTGGACTCCATGTTGCCCCGCTCGAAGAACTCGGTGTCGGTCGGCCCCGGCAGCAGCGCGGTCACCGTCACCCCGGTGTCCTTCAGCTCGTAGGCGATCGCCTCGGCGAACGACAGGTCGAACGCCTTCGACGCCGCGTACGTCGCGTACCAGGGCCCGGGCGACCCCGCCGCGACGGACGCCGTCACCAGCACCCGCCCGCTCCCGCGCGCCACCATCGCGGGCAGCAGCCGCTTCGCGAGCGCGACCGGCGCCACCACGTTGAGCGCGATCACCCCGAGGTCGCCCTCGAGCGGCGTCTGCAGGAACGGTCCGGCGTTCGCGACACCGGCGTTGAGCGCCAGCACGTCGACGGCCCGGCCGTAGGCCTGCACCGCCGCGACCAGCGTCTCGATCCCCTCGGGCCGGGTCAGGTCGGCCACCACCGACGTCGCCTGCACGCCCTCGGCGCGCACGCTCGCCTCGGCGCCCGCGAGCTCCTCGGCGTCGTCGGCGCTGAGCAGGACGTCGTACCCGCGCCGGGCGAGCTCGCGCGACAGCTCCAGCCCGATGCCGCTCGACGCCCCCGTCACCACCGCAAGTCCGGTCCCCGTGTGCTCGGCCATGTCGTCCCCCTGTCGTCGGCGCGAGCCTTCGACGGTAGGTCGGCCCGTTCATGACCGCGCGTCAGGCGCCACTGCGACCACGCCGCACCGGCGCTCAGGTGAACGACAGCACCAACCCCGTGAACCCCGCGGCCGACACGGACGCGCCCACCCAGTACGACGCCGGCTGCTCGTGCCCCTCGAGCCAGTGCGCCACCGGGATCGCGATGAGGGCGGCGACGGCCGTGAACGTCTGCGCCAGGCCCGGCTGCAGCGTCCGCAGCGCCCACACCAGCGCCGTCACACCCAGCACCGGGCCCACGAGGGCGTTCACGCCCACCCAGAACCACGCCGTGTCCGGCAGCCGCGAGCCGAGCGCGCCGAAGTCCTCCCGCTCGCGGTCGCGGCCGGGCGCGAAGCCGCCCGCCGGGCTCAGCACCGAGCGCGCGCCGACCATCCAGCGCGACAGCACCCACACGACCACCCAGGCCGCGAGCGCCACGGCAAGGCCGCCGACCAGGCGGTCGAACGACGCCGACACCACCTGCTCCAGGGCAGGACGCGCACTCGCGCCCGTCTGCTCCGCGCGCTCCTGCATGTCCAGCAGCGCCTTGCGCGTGATCACCAGGCCCAGGCCCTGCGCGGCGGCGGCGAGCAGCGCCATCCCCATCCCCAGGGCGAGCCGCGGCGGACGTCCGCCGTGCCGGATGAACGGCGCGAGGCCCAGCACCACACCACCGAGCACGACCACAGCGGCCACCGCCGACTCGAGCGAGATCTCGTCGTCGAACCAGAGCCACGCCGTCGCGCCCGCGACGACGGCCGCCGTCGTCTCCACGACCAGCGAGGCGAGGGGCGCGCCCAGCAGCGGCAGCGCGCGGTACAGGGCCACGCCGCCGACGCCGAACCCGATGACGCCCGCCGTGACGAGCAGCCCGGTCTCCTCGCCGAACCCCTGGCCCAGGGCGAGCGACGCCACGCCCAGCACCGCGAGCGCGATGGCCAGCCGCCAGGCGTTGGCCTTGACGAACCCGACGACGCGGATGGCCCGACGCGCGGCGACTGGTGTGACGCCGAAGAACAGCGCCGAGACGATCCCGCCGATCATCCCCCGATCATGCCCTGGATAGCTCGGCTCTGAGGCCCATCACGATGTCGCTGACCTGGTCGGGTGTCACACGCGCGAGCGCCTGACGGTTGAGCAGCAGCGCCGGCGGCGCGTCGCACATGCCGATGCAGTTGGCCCACGACAGCGTGAACAGGCCGTCCGGCGTCGTCTCACCGAACGCGATGCTCAGCTCGTGCTCCAGCCGCGCCGCGATCGCGCCCATGCCCGCCATCGCGCACGAGATGGTCCGGCACAGGTGGATGACGTGGGTGCCCGTCGGCGACGTGTCGAGGAAGTGGTAGAAGGTCACCACCCCCTGCACGTCCACCGGCGGGATGCCGAGCCGGTCCGCGACCACCTGCATCGCGACGTCACTGATCTGCCGCCGCTGCTGGCGCAGCGCCTGGAGGATCGGGATGAGGGCGCTGCGGTCGTCGCCGTGCTCGTCGACCAGGGCGTCGATGGCCTCGATGAGGTCCGCGTTCGCGGCCCCCACCTCGGCGGGAAGGGTGATCATCGCGCGCCCCCGTTCGTGGGGGTCGTGCCCGGCATCGACGGCATCTCGATGAACGCCCCGCGCGGCGTGTACGACGTGTGCAGCAGGTGGTGGCTCGTGTGGCCGCACGGGCCGTCGGTGAGGAACTCCTCGTAGACCCGCAGGACCGCCTGGTTCTCGTGGCTCTTGCGCACCCGGCCCGTCTCGCCGTACCGCGCGTCCTCCCCGTAGATGGCCTTGGCGCGGGCGGAGCGGATCTCCTGCGACGTCGGGATCGGCTGGCCGCCGCCGCCCAGGCAACCGCCCGGGCAGGCCATGAACTCGATGAAGTGGCACTCGCTGAAGCGGCCGCCCGCCTTGATGTCCTCCATCACCTTCTGCGCGTTCGCGGTCCCGTGCACGACGGCGAGCTTGAGCGTCACCCCGCGCAGCCAGTCCCAGCTCGGCACCAGGTGCGCCAGCAGCGGCGGCACCGGGCCGAGCGTCTCGGGCAGGGTGATCTCCGCGTACCGCGTCTCCTCGAAACCGCGGACGGGCGTGATGTCCGCGTGGTCGAACAGGTCCTCGACCTTGCCGCCGGTGACCAGCTCGACCACCGTGCGCAGCGCGGCCTCCATGACGCCGCCCGTCGCGCCGAAGATGACGCCCGAGCCCGACGCCGTCCCGAACGGGTCGTCGAAGTCGGACTCCGGGAGGTCGGGCAGGTGGATGCCGAGCTCGCGGATCATCCGGCCGAGCTCGCGCGTCGTGAGCGAGACGTCGACGTCCGGGAAACCCGAGTCGGTCATCTCCGGCCGGTGCGCCTCGAACTTCTTCGCGGTGCACGGCATGAGGGACACCGAGACGACGTCGGCCGGGTCGAGGCCGTTCTTCTGCGCGTACCAGGTCTTGATGAGCGCGCCGAACATCTGCTGCGGGCTCTTGCAGCTGGACAGGTTCGGGGCGAACTCCGGGTACTTGTGCTCGAGGTACTTGATCCAGCCCGGCGAGCAGGACGTGAACTGCGGCGTCGGGCGCGTGTGGTCGCCCAGCACCAGGTTCTCGTACAGCCGGACCAGCAGCTCCGTGCCCTCCTCGATGATCGTCAGGTCCGCGCTGAAGTTCGTGTCGAACACCTTGTCGAAGCCCAGCTCGCGCAGCGCCGAGTTGAGCTGCCAGGTCACCGGCGTCCCCGGCGGCAGCCCGAACTCCTCTCCCATCGCCGCGCGCGGCGCCGGCGCCGTCTGGATGACGACGTGCTTGGTCGGGTCCTCGATCGCGTGCCAGACGTCGTCGGTGTTGTCGACCTCCTGGAGCGCGCCCGTCGGGCACCGGTTGATGCACTGGCCGCAGTTGATGCAGACGACGTCGCTGATCGGCAGCGTCAGGTAGGGCGACATGGTCGTGGAGTCGCCGCGCCCGATGACGCCGAGCGCGCCCACGCCCTGCAGCTCCGCGCACGTGCGGATGCAGCGCAGGCAGTGCACGCACTTGTTCATGTCGCGCCGGATCGACGGGCCGAGCACGTCGAACAGCCGCGTCGGCTCGGTGCGCTGACCGAACCGGAAGCTGTCGCTGCCGTACTCCGCCGCGAGGTCCTGGAGCTCGCAGTTCCCGTTGCGGCCGCACGTCTGGCAGCTGCCGCAGTGCTCGGCGAGCATGAGGTCGACGATCGTCTGCCGGGCCAGTCGCACACGGCGGCTGTACGTCTGGATCTCGATCGGCGTCGTGATCGGGTACGCGCAACTCGCCTGGAGCGCGCGCTGGCCGGTGACCTCGACCACGCAGATGCGGCAGACGCCGACGTCGGGCAGGTCGGGGTGGTGGCAGAGCGTCGGGATGCGACGGCCGACCTTCTCGGCCGCCTCGAGGATCGTGGAGCCGACGGGCACCTCGACCTCGTGCCCGTCGACGGTCACCGTGACGGTCGGGCTGGTGACGGCGGGGCCGCCGGGCATCCCGGGGGTGCCGAGCCGGAGGGTGGTGGTCATCGCGTGGCTCCTCTCCCGCTCACCGGGCGCCGACGGGGATGTGGCTCATGACCTCGGCCCGGTAGTGCTCGAGGATCGACAGCAGCACGTTCGGGGCGGCCTGCCCGAGCCCGCACTTGGACGCGATCTGCATCGTCCTGCCCAGCGCGACGAGGTCGTCCAGGTGCGCGGCCGTGCACTCGCCGCGGCGCAGCGCCCGGATGCCCTCGAGCAGCTTGACGTTCCCCACGCGACACGGCGTGCACTGCCCGCAGGACTCGTTCGCGAAGAACCACTGCAGGTTCTCAGCCACCTCCAGCAGGTCCCGCCACGGCCCGACGACGATGACCGCCCCACCCGTGGACACGTCCTCGTAGCTGATGGCGCGGCCGAAGTCGCGGGCCGGCACGCAGGTGCCCGCCGCCCCCCCGACGATCGCCGCCTTGGCCCCGTCGGCGCCCGCGGCCTCGACGACCTCGGCGATGCTCACCCCGAGCGGGAACTCGTAGACGCCGGGGCGCTGCACGTCGCCGGAGACGCTCAGGAGCTTGGGGCCGGTCGAGCGGTCGGTGCCGATGTGGGCGAACCAGTCCGCACCCCGGGCGAGGATCGCGGCGGCCCAGGCGAACGTCTCGACGTTGTTCACCACGGTCGGGGCACCGCGGAACCCGGACACCACCGGGAACGGCGGGCGGTTGCGCGGCTCGCCGCGGCGGCCCTCGAGGCTCTCGATGAGCGCCGTCTCCTCACCGCACACGTACGCGCCCGAGCCCAGGTGGATGGTGATGTCGAACGCGAAGCCCGACCCGGCGACGTCGGGCCCGAGCAGGCCCGCCACGCGTCGGCGCTCGAGGCACGCCTCGAGGTCGGCGAGCAGGTAGACGTACTCCCCGCGCAGGTAGCAGATGCCCTCGTGCGAGCCGATGGCGTATCCCCCGATGGTCATGCCCTCGAACACCAGGTCCGGCAGCTCGGCCAGGAGCACGCGGTCCTTGAAGGTGCCCGGCTCGCCCTCGTCCGCGTTGCAGACGACGTACCGGACGCCGTCGGGCGCGTCGGCCTCCGCGGCGAGCTGCCACTTGAGGCCGGTCGGGAAGCCGGCCCCGCCGCGGCCCTTCATGCCGGACTCCCTGACGGTCGCCACCACCCCGGCCGGGTCCAGCGCGAGCGCGGCGCGGAGTCCTTGCTCAGCCTCGATCGTGGCGAGGGTCATCGGAGTTCGAACGCTCATCGCGTCACCCCTGGAGCTCGGCGGTTGCGCGGCGACTGTGACGCGCACCACGAACGTATGAGCCTTTACACCACGGCCGCCTGGGCCCTTTGGGCCCAATGTCTCCCCCCGACTGTGACCCGCACCACACCGCACTCAAGCACCGCCCGCGGCCCCTCAGTTCCCGCCCGGCCGGGTCGGGGGCGGGCCCCGCGGGCCGCGAGACGGGCCGGGTCAGCGGCGGGCGGCGTCCTCGTGAACGGCGAGGAAGAGGGAGTACGGGACGCCGTCGGGGGTCGGTGCGCGGTCGGCGAACTCCTGGAGGAGGTCGCCGATCCGGCGCATCAGCTCCTCGTGGCCGGCCGGGTCCAGGCGCAGGCCGAGGCGGCTGGCCGCGACCGTCGCCGGATCGGCCTCGCCGAGCTCCTCGAGGAACGTCTCGACGAGCACGCGGAACCCGCTGGGGCCGAGCGGCGTCCGCCACGACTTGCCGGTGGCCAGATACGGCACCTCCCGCGCGCCGCGCGGCCCCCGACGCGCGGGCTGCTCGGCCAGGAAGCCGCGCTCGGCCAGCAGCCGCACGTGGTGGTAGACGGTCCCCGCGTCGCGCCCGAGGCGCGCCGCGATCTCCTTGTTCGTCAGCGCCTGGTCCAGGCACAGCCGCAGGATCCGGATGCGGAGCACGGACGCCAGCGCGCGGGCGTCCGCATCGACGTCGCGCTCCCGCTCGTCGTGGTTCGCAGCGTCGTGCCCTGCGGCGTCGCGCCCCGCGGCGTCGGGGGCCGCAGCGTCGTGCCCTGCGGCGTCGCGGGCCGCGGTGCTGTCTGCCATGGCTCGATCATACCGATTGACCTTTCCCAATCGCTCCGCCATGCTCATCGGGTGACCAGGCAGACCCCGGCGCCCCGGACGGCCGACGACCCGGCCCCGCCCGATGAGCGGCCCGCCCGACGCCGGTCGCTCGCCTTCCACCGCAACTTCCGCCAGCTCTGGATCGGCGACGCGCTGGGCCAGCTCGGCGCGCAGCTCGCGATCTTCGCGCTGCCCATCTACGCGGTCGAGACCCTCGCGGCGAGCGAGCTCGAGATGGGCGTCCTGACCGCAGCGGAGACGGTGGCTTTCCCCGCCATCGGGCTGCTGGTCGGCGCGTGGGTGGACCGGATGAACAAGCGCCGCACCCTGATCGTCGCGGACCTCGTCCGGGCGGCCGCGCTCGCCGTCGTCGTCGTGGCCGGGCTCACCGGGCACGGGTCGATCCCGCTGCTCGTCGGCGTCGCCGTCGTCATGAGCTGCGCGACCGTCTACTTCGACGTCGCGCACCAGAGCTACGTGCCAGGGCTGGTCGGGCTCGAGCGCATCGCGGAGGGCAACTCCAAGCTGCAGGCGACGCAGTCGGTCGCGATCGCCGTCGGGCCCGGGCTCGGCGGGCAGCTCCTGCGCGTCGTCACGGCCCCCGCGCTCATCGCGGTCACGGTCGTCACCTACCTGGCCTCGGCGCTGGCCGTCGGGCGGATCCGGCACGACGAGACGCTGCCGCCGCGCGAGCAGCGGCGTCCGCTGCGCACCGAGATCGCCGAGGGCCTCCGCTTCGTCCTCGGCCAGCCGCTGCTGCGACGGATCGTCGCGTGCACCGGGCTGTCGGACCTCGCGGGCGCGGTCAGCGGGGCGCTCATGGCGATCTACGCGCTGCGCGTCCTGGACCTCACGCCCGCGGCGTTCGGCGCCGTCGGCTCCGCGGGCGCGGTCGGCGGTCTCCTCGGGGCGGTCGTCGCCGAGCGGCTCGGCCGCTGGATCGGCGAGGGCCGCGTCATCGCGCTCGCAGCCGCCGCGTGGCTACCCGCGATGGCGCTCACGCCGCTCGCGCTGCCACTGGCCGACGTCGGCGTCCCGGCGGCCCTCACGCTCGTCGTCGGCGGCGGCCTGCAGATGTTCTGGATCGTCGTCTACAACGTGGCGCAGGTGTCGTTCCGCCAACGCCTGTGCCCGCCCGCGCTGCTCGGCCGGATGAACGCGTCGGTGCGGTTCCTCGTCTGGGGCGGCATGCCGCTCGGCGGGCTGGTCGGCGGGTTCCTGGGCACGCACGTGGGCATCGTCGAGACGCTCTGGATCGCGCTGGCCGGAACCGCGGTCGGGACCCTGCCGGTCCTGCTGTCGCCGCTGCTGCGGATGCGCGAGCTGCCGGGCGCCCCGCCGGCCGCCTGACGGGCACCGCGCCGGGGGCGGACCATGATCGTCTCGCCCGCTGCATCCATTGACACGCTCGCGGGGTCTCCGTAGGTTCGAACAGGTCTAAACACGTTCACCGCCCAGGAGGCGACGTGACGACCGACCCGGCCAGCCGCACCCCCGACACCCGGATCCCCGGCATCGAGACAACGGCCACCAGCACGGTGCTGCAGGTGGAGATGCACGGCATCGACGTCATCGCCGACGCCGACCGCAAGGGCAGACCGCGCGACCTGTTCTGGCCGTGGTTCGCCGCCAACGTGTCCGTGCTCGGCATCAGCTACGGCGCCTGGGTGCTCGACTTCGGCATCTCGTTCGCGCAGGCGACCGTGGCGGGCGTCGTCGGCATCGTGTTCTCGTTCCTGCTGTGCGGGGTCGTCGCCCTCGCCGGCAAGCGCGGTTCGGCGCCCACGATGGTGCTGAACCGCGCCGCCATGGGCGTCCGCGGCAGCCGCGTCGCCTCGGGGCTCTCGTGGATCCTCACGGTCGGCTGGGAGACGGTGCTCATGGCGCTGGCCACCCTCGCCGTCGCGACCGTCGCGGGCCGGCTCGAGTGGGGCGACGGCGACGCGACCAAGATCGGAGCCCTGGTCGTCGTCGGCGCGCTCATCATCGCCGGCGGCGTCTTCGGCTTCGACCTCATCATGCGGCTGCAGACGGTCATCACCGTGGTCACCGCGGTGCTCACCCTCGGCTACGTCGCGCTCGTGCTCGACGAGATCGACCTCGACGCGGTGACGGCGATCCCGGCCGGTTCCGCGCAGGCGTTCATCGGCGCGCTCGTCTTCATGATGACCGGCTTCGGCCTGGGCTGGGTCAACATGGCCGCGGACTACTCCCGCTACCTCCCCCGCCACACGTCGGGCCGCGGCGTCGTCGCCTGGACGACGTTCGGCGCCGCGCTCGCGCCCCTCGTCCTCATCGTCTTCGGCCTGCTGCTGGCCGGCTCGGACGACGACCTGCGCGCCGCCATCTCCGGCGACCCGATCGGGGCACTCACCGAGGTCCTGCCCACCTGGTACCTCGTCCCGTTCGCGATCGTCGCGGTCGCGGGCCTCATCGGGGGGGCGGTGCTCGACCTGTACTCCTCCGGCCTCGCGCTGATCTCCACCGGCCTGCCGATCAAGCGCCCGGTCGCCGCCGGCATCGACGGCGCCATCATGGTCGCCGGGACGATCTACATCGTCTGGGGGCCGGACTCGTTCTTCGCGATCTTCCAGGGCTTCCTCATCACCGTCGGCGTCCCGATCGCGGCCTGGGCGGGCATCATGCTGGCCGACGTCGCCCAGCGGCGGCGCGACTACGACGAGGGCGACCTGTACCGCCACCGCGGCCGCTACGGCGACGTGCCCGCGGTCCCGATGGCGATCCTCGTCGTGGCCACCGCGCTGGGCTGGGGCCTGGTCACCAACGGCTACGCGTCGTGGCTCGGCTGGCAGGGCTACCTGCTCGACGTCGTCGGGCTGGGCGGCAAGGAGGGCGACTGGGCGTACGCGAACCTCGGGGTCCTGGTGGCCCTCGTCGTCGGCTTCGGCGCCACCTGGGCCCTGCGCACCGGCGCCGTCCGGCGCCAGGAGGCGCTGCCGCCGTCGCCGGAGGTCGTGGTGGCCGCCGGCGCCCGGCCCCTGGTCGCGGAGGACCGGCCGTGAACGACCTCACCGCGACCGCCGCGACGCTCCGGCCCGCCCCCACCACCGAGCCGGTCCGGACGGTCCTGGGCGTCATCGACATGCAGAACGTGTTCGGCGAGCCCGGCAGCCCGTGGCTGGCCCCGCGCTTCGCCGAGGTGGTCGAGCCGGTGCGGCGCCTGGCGGAGGCCTACGGACCGGCGACGGTGTTCACGCGGTTCGTCGCGCCCGACACCCCGCGCGGCTCCTGGGTGCCTTACTACGCGGAGTGGTCGTTCGCCCTCCAGCCGCCCGACGCCGTGATCTGGGACGTGGTGCCCCAGCTCGACGACGCCGCCCAGCGCGCCGAGCGCGCCGGGCACGTGGTGTCCGCGACGACGTTCAGCAAGTGGGACCGGCTCCGCTCGCTCGTGGGCCCCGAGGGGCGCCTGGTGCTGTGCGGGGTCAGCACGGACTGCTGCGTCATCTCCACGGCGCTCGCCGCGGCGGACGACGGCGTCGAGGTCGTGGTGGTGGCCGACGCCTGCGCGGGCGTGGACGACGACAGCCACGCCAAGGCGCTGCACGTCATGGGCCTGTACGCGCCGCTGGTGCGCGTGGTCGACCTCGCCGAGGGCCTCGCGCTCGCCCCGGGCGGCGACGTGCCATGACGACGACGGGCCGGCGCGTCAGGCTCAAGCACGAGCGCATCGCGGGCGACCTGACACGCGAGATCAGGTCCGGCAGGCTCCCGCGTGGCACCCGCCTGCCGGGTGAGATGGCCCTGGCCGAGCGGTTCGGCGTCAGCCGCACCACCGTGCGCGCCGCCCTCGCCGAGCTCGCGGCGGCGGGCCTCATCGCCACCCACACCGGGAAGGGCTCGTACGTGCTGTACGACGGCCCGCCGCTCGACGGACCGAACGGCTGGGCCCGTGCCCTGCCGCGCGGGGCCGACGCGCGCCCGCGCGTGCTGTCCGTCACCCCGGCCCACGCCCCGGAGCTGGCCGAGCACCTGCCGCAGGGTGCGGGCGTCGTCGTCGTGGAGCAGGTGCGCGAGCTGGAAGTCCCGGGCAGCCCGACCGTCGCGTACGAACGGGCGATCGTGCCCGCCATCGGTCCGCTCGCCGAGCTCCCGGTGCGCGGCCTGCGGGGCGCCCTCACCGAGGAGCTCGTGGCGGCCGGGCTCGTCGCCGACCACGGCGAACAGCGCGCCGAGTGCCGTCCCCTCGCCGCGGACGAGGCGGCCGTGCTCGGGCGGGAGCCGGGCTCACTGTTCCTCCACGCCTCGAGCACCTCGCTCACGGCGGACGACGCCCTGGTCGCGCGCGTCGACCTCCTGCTCGACCCGGAGCACTTCGAGCTGTCCCTGCGGTTCGGCCGCGACGGGTGACGGGACCGAGGGGGAGCCGATGACCGCACAGACACCCGACGGGCACCCGGGCCGCGACGACCGCGCCCTGGGCGCGCTGCTCGGCCTCGCGGTCGGGGACGCCCTCGGGATGCCGACGCAGCTGCTGCCCCGCGCCGCCGTCGTCGCCCGGTACGGGCCCGTGCTCACCGGCTTCGCGCCGGCCCCGCCCGACCACCCGATCGCCGCCGGGCTGCCGGCCGGCTCCGTCACGGACGACACCGAGCAGGCCGTCCTGCTGGGGCGCGCGCTCGTCGACGGCCGCGGCACGATCGACCCGGGGGAGCTCGCGCGCCGGCTCCTCGCCTGGGAGGACCGGATGCGGGCACGCGGCTCGCTGGACCTCCTCGGCCCGTCCACCCGGCGCGCGCTGGCCGCGCTGCTCGACGGCGCGGATCCCGACGAGGCGGGTCGGTTCGGGGACACCAACGGCGCCGCGATGCGCATCGCGCCCGTCGGGGTCGCCACGCCGATGCCCCCCGACGGCGACGTGCGCGGGCTGGTCGACGCCGTCGTGGCGGCGAGCCGTCTCACCCACCACACGTCCGTGGCG
>JAEZZV010000268.1 GCA_023418375.1 Actinomycetes bacterium
ACCCTGTTCGAGCGTCGCCGGTTCCTGGCCCTGGCGAGCGCGTCGGCCGCCGTGGGCGTCCTCGGCACCGCGGGCGGCCGCCTGCTCGCCTCGCCGCGCCTGGCCCGCGTCCGCGACGCGATCACCCTCCCCCGCCCGACGGCGACCGCCCCCGCCCTGGTGGCCGGGACGACGCTCGACGTCGAGGGCCTGACCCCGCTGCGCGTGCCCAACGCCGAGTTCTACCGGATCGACACCGCGCTGCTCGTCCCGGAGGTCGACCCGGACGGCTGGAGCCTCGAGATCCGCGGCATGGTCGACCGCCCGTTCACGCTCACCTACGACGAGCTGCTCGAGCTCTCCACGGTGGAGGGCGACGTCACCCTCGCGTGCGTGTCGAACGAGGTCGGCGGCGGGCTCGTCGGCAACGCGCGCTGGCAGGGCGTGCCGCTGCGCGACCTGCTGGAGCGCGCGGGCGTCCAGGCGGGGGCCACGCAGGTCATCGGACGGTCCGTCGACGGCTTCACCGCGGGCTTCCCGGTCGAGCTGGGCCTGCGCACCGGCTCCCGGCCGGGCGACGTCGGCGCGCTGGTCGCCGTCGGGATGAACGGCGAGCCGCTGCCGCAACGGCACGGGTTCCCCGCGCGGCTCGTCGTCCCCGGGCTGTACGGCTACGTCTCGGCGACCAAGTGGCTCAGCGCGATCGAGCTCACGACCTTCGAGGAGGAGGGCTACTGGATCCCGCGCGGGTGGTCCCGCGAGGGTCCGGTGAAGACGCAGGCGCGGATCGACGTCCCGCGCCGCGGCGGCGTGCCCGCCGGTCGTCAGCCGGTCGCCGGCGTCGCGTGGGCGCCGAGCCGCGGCATCGAGCGGGTCGAGGTCCGTGTCGACGACGGCCCCTGGCAACGGGCGCGCTTGTCGGACCCGCTGGGCGTCGACGCGTGGCGGCAGTGGGTCTGGGAATGGGACGCGACGCCGGGCAGCCACACGCTCACCGTGCGGGCGACGGACGGCACCGGGGAGGTGCAGACCTCGCGCGTCGCTCCCCCGGCCCCCGACGGCGCCAGCGGCCACCACAGCGTCCGGGTACAGGTCAGCGCCTGACGGCGGCCGCGCCGCAGCTCAGTCGTCGGCGGGCGGGGGCGTGGCCCGGATGGCGTCCGACTCCAGGAGCGACAGCGCGGTGGGCACCGTCGGCTCCGCCGGCGACAGCAGCTGGGTCTCGCGCACCGAGCGACCTGTCACCGCGGCGACGAGCGAGGCGGCGGCGGCGACGACCGGACCGGGCCCGGGGTCGCCGCTGCCGGCCGTCAGCGCGATCCACGTGAGCGTGAGACCGACCGCACCGACCCACCCGAGGACCACCACCGTCCTGGCGAGGCCGGAACGGAGGTCCCGCAGGACCACTGCGACGCACACGGCGAGCGCCAGCGGTCCGAGGGTCGCGACGAGCATCGCCCAGCCGCCCTCGCCGAAGCCCTCGACAGACACTCCCAGCACCAGCCAGCCGTCGAGCCACTGCGTGACGCCGCCGTCAAGCCCGGAGGTGGTCACCTCGTACGGCTCATAGCGGGTGAGCCACGGCAGGCAGAGACCGCCGATGAGGCCGACGAGCGCGACGACCAGGCCGGCGCTCGCGCGGCGGGTGCGCTCGGCGTGGTCCCTCAGGTCACCGAGCTGCCGGTGCAGCCGCCGGATCTCCGCGGCGTATGGCGTCTCCTCCATGCCTCCTCCTCTGTCCGGCGACGACCGTAGCGCGCAACACATCGCCGGTGTGGCCCATCTGCACGCAACGGAACGTCGGTCGACACGCACTGATGCAGGGCACGGGCCCGACAGCGCGGCGCATAACCTCGGAGGCACCGACCGCACGGCGGCCCGACGGCGCCGCGGCCTGGTCCGACCACACCCTTGGGCCACAACCCCGGCCCGCTATCGGAGGCGACCCTTGACCCGCACGCCCACCCCGCGCCACTACCTCATGTGCCGCCCGACGTACTTCGACGTCACCTACGAGATCAACCCGTGGATGGACGTCACGAAGCACACGGACAACGCGCGTGCCGTGGCCCAGTGGGAGCAGCTGCACGCTGCGTACCTCGAGTGGGGCCACGAGGTCGAGCTCATCGACCCGATCCCCGGGCTGCCGGACATGGTCTACGCCGCCAACGGCGCGATGGTCGTCGACGGGCTCGTCTACTCCGCCAAGTTCCGCTACCCCGAGCGGGCGGCCGAGGGCCCGGCCTACCAGAAGTGGTTCGCCGACCGCGGGTACGTCACGCACACCGCCGCGGAGACGAACGAGGGAGAGGGCGACATCCTCATGGCCGGGGACACGATCCTCGGCGGCTCGGGCTTCCGCACCGACCCGGCCGCCCACCGCGAGCTCGCCGAGCTCACCGGGCACGAGGTCGTCACGCTCGAGCTCGTCGACCCGCGCTGGTACCACCTCGACACCGCACTGACCTCGCTCAACGGGACGCCGGACCAGCCGCTCATCGCGTACTACCCGCCCGCCTTCTCCGAGCGCTCGCAGGGCGTGCTGCGCGAGCGCTTCCCCGACGCGATCATCGCCACCGAGCGCGACGCCCTCGTGCTCGGCCTCAACTCGGTCTCCGACGGGTACCACGTGGTGCACTCCCCCGCCGCCGTCGACTTCCCCGCCCAGCTGCGCGAGCACGGCTTCGCGCCGGTCGGCATCGACACGTCCGAGCTGCTCAAGGGCGGCGGCGGCGCCAAGTGCTGCACGCTGGAGATCCGCCCGGCGCCGGAGGGATGACACCGATGGACCCCCGCGACCTCCTCGCCGACGACGACGCCCCGGTCACCCTCCCGGGCGGCGAGCCCCCGCACGCCGTGGCGGCCGCCGACGGCGGTCACGGCGCCCACCTGGCCGGGAACTACCACCCGCTGCCGGTGCGGATCGCGAGCGGCGAGGGCGCGTGGGTCCGCGACGTCGCTGGGATCGAGTACCTGGACTTCCTCGCCGGCTACTCGGCACTGAACTTCGGGCACCGCCACCCGGCGCTGGTCGCGGCGGCGCACGCCCAGCTCGACCGGCTCACGCTCACCTCGCGCGCGTTCCTGCACGACCAGCTCGGCGAGTTCGCCGACCGGCTCGCGGGCCTGGTCGGGCCGCTGCTGGCCCCGTCGGCGGGCGGCGAGCCGACGCTCGTCCTGCCCATGAACACCGGCGCGGAGGCGGTCGAGACGGCCGTCAAGACCGTCCGCAAGTGGGGCTACGACGTGCGCGGCGTGCCCGAGGGCGAGGCCAGCATCGTCGTCGCCGCGGGCAACTTCCACGGCCGCACCACGACGGTGATCTCCTTCTCCACAGACGACGACGCGCGGCGGGGCTTCGGCCCCTACACGCCCGGCTTCCGCGTGGTCCCGTACGGCGACGCGGCCGCGGTCGCCGGAGCGATCGACGACACGACCGTCGCCGTGCTGCTCGAGCCGATCCAGGGCGAGGCGGGCGTCGTCGTGCCGCCGCCGGACTACCTGCCGGCCGTGCGCGCGACCTGCGACGCGGCCGGCATCCTGCTCGTCGCCGACGAGATCCAGTCGGGCCTCGGCCGCACCGGCACCACGCTGGCCTGCGAGGTCGTCGGCGTCCGGCCCGACCTCGTGACGCTCGGCAAGGCCCTGGGCGGCGGGATCGTGCCGGTGAGCGCCGTCGTCGGGCGGGGGGACGTGCTCGGGGTGCTGACCCCGGGGACGCACGGCTCGACGTTCGGCGGCAACCCGCTCGCGACAGCCGTCGGGATCGCGGTGCTCGACCTGCTCGCCACCGGCGAGATGCAGGCGCGAGCCGCGGCGCTCGGTGCGCACCTGCACGAGCGGCTCGGTGCGCTCGTGGACGCCGGGCTCGCCGAGTCGACGCGGGGCGTGGGGCTGTGGGCGGGCGTCGACGTGCCGCCGGCGCTCGGCACGGGTCGCGACCTCGCGGAGCGGCTCCTCGCGCGGCGGGTACTCGTGAAGGACACGCACGGGCACACCGTGCGGCTCTCGCCGCCGATCGTCATCAGCGGCGACGACCTCGACTGGGCACTGGACCAGCTGACGGACGCGCTGCGCTGAGGAGCGCCGCGCAGGCGCACCCGCTAGGGCACCATCCAGGCGAGCGGGCCGGTCTGCAGCAGCACCAGCACGGTGACGAGCACCAGCAGGCCGATGCTCCACGGCAGGAGCCTGCGGAAGAGCGTCGGCTCGCTGCCCGGCTGCCCGACGGCGGCCGCGGCCACCGCGAGGTTCTGCAGCGACAGCATCTTGCCGAGCACGCCCGCCGACGAGTTCGACGAGGCCATCAGCACCGGCGACAGGCCCGTCTCCTGGGCGGCGGTGACCTGGAGCTGCCCGAACAGCGCGTTCGAGGAGGTGTCCGAGCCGGTCAGCGCGACGCCGATCCAGCCGATGAGCGGCGACAGCGCGGCGAACGCCGCCCCCGTCGAGGCCAGCGCCGCGCCGAGCGTCGTCGTCTGGCCCGAGAGGTTCATCACGAACGACAGCGCGAGGACCGCGGTGACCGTGACGATCGTCAGGCGCAGCTGAGCGAGCGTCTCGCCGTAGATGCGCAGGGCGCGCCGCACCGAGACCCGGTACATCGCCGCCGTCGCGATGCCCGCGAGCAGCAGCAGCGTGCCCGTGGCCTTGAGGTGGTCGAGCGCAAAGGTCTGCGCGCCGACCGGCTCCCCCTCGGGGGTCACGACGTCCAGCCCCGGCCAGGCGAAGGTGACCCGGCCGACGTCGGACAGCCAGGCCTTCACCGCCGGCACCTGCGCGACCGAGAAGACCGCCATCACCACGAGGTACGGCGCGACGGCGAACCAGGTCTCGCGCGCGGCCGGCCGCACCACGGCGACCGGCTCCGCCTCGGCGCCCGTCTCGTCCTGCTCCTCGCGCGCGCTCCCGACCTCCTCGCGCGCGATCCCGACGACCTCCGCCGGCCGCCAGACCCGCAGCATCGCGAGCACCGCGGCCACGGTCGCGACGGCGGCGACGACGTCGGTCAGCTCGACGGCCAGGTAGTTCGCGGTGACGAACTTGGCCACGCCGAACACGAAGCCCGCCACCAGGGCGACCGGCCAGGTCTGCCGCACCCCGCGGCGCCCGTCGACCATGAGCACCAGCAGCAGCGGCACCAGCAGCGCGATGAACGGCGTCTGGCGGCCGGCCATGGCGGACAGGTCGTCCAGCGGCAGGCCCGTCACGCCCGCGAGCGCGATGATCGGCGCCGCCATCGCGCCGAACGCGACGGGCGCGGTGTTGGCCAGCAGTGACACCAACGCGGACGTCATCGGCTTCATGCCGGCCGCCATGAGCATCGCCGCCGAGATCGCCACCGGGGCGCCGTACCCCGCGAGCGCCTCGAGCAGCGAGCCGAAGCAGAAGGCGACGAGGATCGCGAGGATCCTCAGGTCGTCCGACACCGAGCGGATCGAGCGCCCCAGCACGTCGAACCACGGCGTGTCCACGGTGATCCGGTAGAGCCACAGCGCGTTGACGAGGATCCACAGGATCGGGAACAGCCCGTAGAACCCACCCTCCGCGGCCGCGCTCAGCGCCTGGCCCACGGGCATCCCCCAGCCGACGACGGCCAGCACCAGCGCCGCCGCCAGGCTGACCAGGGCGGCGCGGTGCGCCTTCATGCGCACGACGCCGAGCAGCACGAACAGCAGCAGCAGCGGCACGGCCGCGCACAGCGCGGAGACGGCCAACGAGCCCGCGACGGGGTCGACGTCCTGCACGAACACACGGGCCTCCATGATCGCCGGGCGGTGCGATTCTGCCGACTGCCCGACGCGCGGGGCTGGGACCTTCCGCGGTCCGGCATGCTTGGACCGTGCTTCCCGGCGCCCCGGACCTCGACCCGATCGACGCGGCCATCCTGCGCGAGCTGGGGCGCGACGCGCGGGCGAGCTTCGCGCGCATCGGCGCCGTCGTGAACCTCTCCGCGCCCGCCGTGAAGCGACGCGTGGACCGCCTCAAGCGGCGCGGCGTCATCGACGGCTTCACGGTGCGGCTCGACCCCGGGGCCACCGGCTGGGCCACGGAGGCGCACGTCGAGGTCTACGCCGCGGGCTCGACCCGGCCGGCCGTCATGAAGGACGCGTTCGAGCAGTACCCGGAGATCGTCGCGGCGAGCACGGTCACCGGTGACGCCGACGCCGTCGTGCACGTGCGCGCGCGGGACATGGCGCACCTCGAGGACGTGGTCGAGCGGCTCAACGCCGAACCGTTCGTCGTGCGCACCCGGTCCAGCGTCGTGCTCACCGCGCTCGTCCGGCGCCCCGAGGTGTCCCTCCCGCCCGCCTGACGACGCGCGGCCGGCCCCTCATGCGGGGCCGCCGCCCCAGGTCTCCTCGTCGCGCACCTTCGTCGTGACGACCATGACGGGGCACGACGCGTGGTGCAGCACCGCCTGGCTGGTCGAGCCGAGCAGCAGCCCGGCGAAACCCCCGCGCCCCCGGGAACCGACGACGAGGAGGTCCACGGTCTCGGAGAACTCGGTGAGGAGCTGGGCAGCCGTCCCGTCCAGGACGTGCCGGCGCACCTGCACGTCGGGGTGGTCGGCGAGCGCGCGGTCGACCACGACGTCCAGGCCGGCCGCGACGTCGTGCAGCACCGCCTCGTGGTCGATGGCGCTCGGCAGCCACGCGAGGAAGCTCGTCGTCGTGCCGATGGGCACCCCCGTGAACGCGGTGAGCTCGGCGCCCCAGGCCTCCGCCTCGCGGACCGCCCGCTCGAGGGCCACCTCGGCGGACGGGGAGCCGTCGACGCCCACGACGATCCGTCGCACGGGCAGCGCCACGGCTGCGGCCTCGGTCTCTGCGGGCGCCGGCCCACCGTGCACCGTCGCGCCCGTCCGGTCGTGCCGGCGGAAGGGCACGACGACCGTCGGGCAGTGGGCGTGCGCCGGGAGCGCCGACGACACGGTGCCGAGCAGCCGCTCGGCGAACCCGCCGCGGCCCCGCGTGCCGACCACCGCGAGCTCCGCCTCGCGTGAGAGCTCGACGAGCACCGCCGCCGCGTCTCCCGTCGCGACCGACGACGTCGCCGGCACGCCCAGCGGCGCGACCCGTTCGAGCGCCTCGTCGAGCACCGCGCGGGCGCCGGCCGCGATCGCCGTGTCGTCCAGAGCCGCGTAGCCGCCGTCCATCGCCGCGGCCGTGAACGAGGGGACGGAGTAGGCGCACACGAGGTGCAGCGACGCCCCG
Organism: Actinomycetes bacterium; assembly: GCA_023418375.1. Lineage (GTDB taxonomy): Bacteria > Actinomycetota > Actinomycetes > Actinomycetales > Cellulomonadaceae > Actinotalea. Next base: position 7,197 of record JAEZZV010000268.1, read on the forward strand.
TGGGCCTTCGCGTACGCGCCGGCCCAGTCCAGAGCCACCAGGCTCGGCGGGGATCCGTCGACTCCGACCAGGACCACGTCGTGGTGCGTCATCGCTCCTCCATCGGCTCGCTGACGATCACCAGTCTGCCCTTCCGCGGGCCCGCGGGAGGACTCCCCACGCGGAGAGCACCCTCTTCAGGCCACGGCCTCCAGGTACCGGTGCCACGACGGGTGGGGCCGGTAGGAGGCGGCGAGCAGGGCCGTGCTCCCCCGCGGCACGGTCGGCGTCACCAGGAGCTGCCAGCCGAGCTCGGACAGCAGCCGGTCGGCCTTGTGGTGGTTGCAGCGCGCGCAGGCGGCGACGACGTTCGTCCACTCGTGCCCGCCGCCGCGCGACCGCGGGTGGACGTGGTCGACGGTGTCGGCCTGTCCCGCGCAGTACGCGCACCGGAAGCCGTCCCGCTGGAGGACGGTCCGCCGCGTCGGTGGCACGCTCACGCGGTACGGCACGTGCACGTAGCGCGTCAGGCACAGCACCTGGGGCTGCGGGAGGGTGAGGGCAGCCGAGCGCAGGTACCGGCCGTCCGACTCGAGGACGACCGCCTTGCCGCTCAGCACCAGGGTCACGGCCCGGTGCAGGCTCACCACGCAGAGCGGCTCACGGCTGGCGTTCAGAAGGAGCGACCGGCGCACGGTCGCGGGATGGTGGTCCTCCGCCGCGGACTGGCTGTCCGTCTGGAGGGCCGGGACGTACGTGGGTCGCACGGTGTGCCTCCCGTCCGGTCGGACCCGGCTGGCTGCAGGGTCCCGTGACGCAAGGTCAGAGTACGCGAGGGTTCCGGCGACGCCGACGGATATCCCTCGGCGGGCCGGTGAACGGCTGACGACGCGCGGGTCAGCCCGTGACGCGGACGAAGATGGGGTTCGACTGCCAGATGCCGCGGAACTGGATCGTCTTGCCGGGGCGCGGGGCGTCGATCTGGAGCCCGTCGCCGGCGTAGATCCCGACGTGGCCCGGCGACACGATGATGTCGCCCGGCTGCGGCTCGGTGACCCGCGTGCCCACGTCGTAGTAGGCGCCGGAGCTGCGCGGCAACGAGATGCCGAGCTGGCCGTACACGTACGAGACGAAGCCGGAGCAGTCGAAGCCGTCCGGCGAGCCGCCGCCGGCGACGTAGGCGACGCCGACGTAGCGGGCAGCGATCTCGAGGACCGCGTTGCCGGCCACCGTCTGCGGGATCGCGTTGTTGACCGGGCGGGCCGCGGCACGCGAGGCGGCCGACGAGCGCGGCTGCACGACGGGCTCGGGCTTGGGGTTCGCCGTGACGGTGAAGTCGGGGGCGTCGAACGTCCACGCGACCGCCTCGGTCGGCACCTGGACGACGGGCGAGGTGGCGAGGGCGGCGCGCGCCTGCTCGGTGAGCGCGGCGACGTCGACGGGGGGGAGCGCGTTCGTGGGGCCCTCGGTCGGGGCGGCCGACGCGGGGATCGCCATCGTCGTGAGGGCGAGACCGCTGGTGACCGCGACGGCGGCGGAGCGCCGGCCCACGGTGGCCATCCCGGTCGCGGCAGCGGCGGCGATGTCGTCCAGCGGGGTCAGCGGCCGACACGCTGCGCGGTGCCTGGCTCGGTTGGAGTCCGTCACGCGTACCTCTCCGATGCCTGCGAGGTGAGCTGTCGGGTTCGGGTGGGAGATCACCCGGCCCCGGTCGCTTGCGCTCCCGGAGCTTCACCCCAAGGACATCGGAGGCCGATGCCCGGATTGGTTCCCCCGCTCCTGCCATGCGTGTCGAACGGACCTGCGGGCGGTGGCAGGACTCGGCATCCACCCGAGGGCTCCGCGGAGGAGGGTTCCCCGAAGCGCTTCGCACAGTACCCGAGGGTTTCCGGCAATGTCACGCTGCGGTCACGGTGACGACGCGCACAGATCTCGACACACCCGCGTGCGGGGTGGGCGATCCGGCTCCTTCGCCGCACTCCAGGGCCGAAGGTCCCGGATCCGGACATTCGACCGGGAATGGTCGTCAGGCGGGCCGGCCGTCCAGGGCCGGCGCCGCGACGAAGACGTGCCGCGCGATCTCCTCCGGCAGGTCGATCACGTGCGCGGATCCGACGCCGGCGACCGTGACGTGCACCCCGGCCTGGCGCACGACGACCGAGGCGTCGGGCAGCACGCCCGCGGTGCGCAGCTCGGCGAGCAGCTCGACGTCGACCTGCACCGGCTCCCCCAGGCGCGCGACGACGGCGGTCCCCTCGCCGGCGCCGTCGAGGGCCCGGGCGAAGGTGGTCAGCGACACGACCCCGTCGAGGAACGCGCCGGCCGGCGCGTGCTCGCCGAGCTCCTCGAGCCCGGGGATCGGGTTGCCGTAGGGCGAGCGCTGCGGGTGGTCCAGCAGCTCCAGGAGCCGCTGCTCGACCCGCTCGCTCATCACGTGCTCCCAGCGGCACGCCTCGTCGTGCACGAGGGACCACTCGAGGCCGATGACGTCGGTGAGGAGGCGCTCGGCCAGCCGGTGCTTGCGCATGACGCGCGTCGCCGTCGCGAGGCCCTCCGGCGTGAGCTCGAGGTGCCGGTCCCCGCTGACGACGACGAGGCCGTCGCGCTCCATGCGGGCCACCGTCTGGGAGACCGTGGGGCCGGAGTGCCCGAGCCGCTCGGCGATCCGGGCACGCAGCGGGACGATGCCCTCCTCGACCAGCTCGTAGATGGTCTTGAGGTACATCTCGGTGGTGTCGATCAGGTCGCCGCTCACGGGCCAAGGTTACGGCCCTCCAGGGCACGGGCCCTGGACGTCCCGCGGGCGCCTGCGGCTCCGACCCTAGAGTTGGCGCATGATCGACGCGACCACCATCGAGATCCCCGCCGACCTGCTCCCCCGCGACGGCCGGTTCGGGTCGGGTCCGTCGAAGATCCGCCCCGAGCAGGTCGACGCGCTGGCCGCCGTCGGGCGGACGCTGCTCGGCACGTCGCACCGCCAGGCGCCGGTGCGCGGCCTCGTCCGCCGGCTCCGGGAGGGTCTGACCGAGCTGTTCGCGCTGCCCGACGGGTACGAGGTGGTCCTCGGCAACGGCGGCTCGACCGCGTTCTGGGACCTCGCGACGTTCAGCCTGGTGCGCGACCGCGCGCAGCTGTGCGTGTACGGCGAGTTCGGCACGTCGTTCGCGAACGCCGTCCGGCAGGCGCCGTTCCTCGCGGAGCCCGACGTGCGCACCAGCGACCCGGGCGCGATCACCACGCCGGCGGCCGTCGCCGGCGTCGACACCTACTGCTGGCCGCACAACGAGACCTCGACGGGGGCGATGGCACCCGTGCGCCGCCCGGCCGGTGCGGACGCCGACGCCCTCGTGCTCGTCGACGCGACGTCCGCCGCGGGCGGCCTCGCGGTCGACGTCGGCGAGACCGACGTCTACTACTTCGCCCCGCAGAAGTCGTTCGCGTCCGACGGCGGGCTGTGGTTCGCACTCGCGTCGCCCGCCGCGATCGCCCGGGCGGAGTCGCTCGAGGCCGAGGGACGCTGGGTGCCGCGGTTCCTGTCGTTCGCGACGGCCCTGGCCAACTCCCGGCTCGACCAGACCCTGAACACGCCCGCGCTCGCGACGCTCGTGCTCATGGCCGAGCAGGTGGACTGGATGCTCGCCCAGGGCGGTCTCGCCTGGACCTCGGCGCGCACGGCCGCCTCCGCCGCCCACCTGTACGGCTGGGCCGAGTCCCGCGACTGGGCGACGCCGTTCGTCGCCGACCCCGCGGCCCGCAGCACCGTGGTCGGCACGATCGACCTCGACCCGTCGATCGACCACGCGGTCCTGTGCCAGGTGCTCCGGCGGCACGGGGTCGTGGACGTCGAGCCGTACCGGCGGCTCGGTCGCAACCAGATCCGGGTGGCGATGTTCCCCGCGGTCGACCCGGCCGACGTGCAGGCGCTGACGGCGTGCGTCGACCACGTGGTCGAGCGCCTGCGATGACACGCACCGGCAGGCCGTCCCGCCCGGGGGCGTTCCGCCGCGACCGGCTGACGCTGACCCTCGACGGCGCGTTCGTCACGTGGGGCTGGTTCCTCTACGCCTTCACGCCCACCGTGCCGCTGATCGCCGACGAGCAGGACATCTCGTTCGCGCTCGCGGGGCTGCACGGGACGGCGATGGCGGTCGGGTCCGTCGTCAGCGGGTTCGTCACGCCGTGGGTCTCCGGCCGCTGGGGGCGGCGCGTCCAGTCCCAGGCGGGCTCCCTCGTCATCCTGGCCGGGATCGTCGCGCTGGTGACCGGGACCACCCTCGCGGCGACCCTGCCGGCCTGCTTCCTGCTGTCGCTCGGCGGGAACCTCACCATCACGGCGGCCCAGCCCGCGCTCGTCGTGCACCACGGTGCAGCAGGGCCGTCCGCGGTGACCGAGGCGAACGGGATCGGGTCCGGCGTCGGCCTCCTGGCGCCGCTCGCCGTCGGGATGTCCGTGGGGCTGGGCTGGGGCTGGCGGCCCGCCGTCGCTGCCACGGTGGTCTTCGCGGTCGCGGTGGCCGTCGCCGTCGCCACGCTGCGGGACGAGCCCGCGCTCGCCCGCCCCGTGCCCGTGGCGCACGCGGACCGTCCGGCCGACGTCCGGTTCCCGCGCGAGCTGTGGTTCTTCTGGGCGTCGATGGTCTGCGGCTCGGCGATCGAGTTCTCGACGACCTTCTGGGCCGCCGACCTGCTCGGGGGGCGGACGGGCGCGTCGGCGTCGCTGGCGACCGCGGCCGTCTCCGGGCTCATCGGCGGCATGACGGTCGCCCGCTTCGTGCTCGGGCCGCTCGCGGCACGCAAGGCGCCCGAGAAGCTGCTCATGGTGAGCTACGCCGTCGCGCTCGTCGGCTGGGCGGGCTTCTGGACGGCGACCGCCCCGGCGCCGGCGGTGGCCGGGCTGGTCGTGGCGGGCCTCGGCTACGGGGCGATGTACCCGATGTCGGTGGCCCTCGTGCTGCGCGCCGCGGGGGCGCGGCCCGACAAGGCGCAGGGCATCGCGTCCCTCGGCGTCGGTCTCGCGACGGGCGTCGCGCCGTTCGCGCTCGGCGCGCTGGCCGACCAGGTGGGCACCCACCGCGCGTTCGTCGTCGTGGCGGGGCTCATCGTCGTCGGCGGGTGCGCCGTGACGGCGGGGCTGGCCACGGTGCGCCGGCGCGTGCGCGAGGAGGTCGCGGCCGCGCTCTGACCCCCGCCGCGCGTCGGTCCGGGGCGGGTCGGGCCTCAGGCACGGGCGGCGGCGGGCCGCTCAGGCCGCGGTGACGCGGTTCGCGGCGTCCTGCCCGGCGAGGGCCTCGGCCGCCTCCTCCCGCTCGTCGTCGGGCCAGCGCACCTCCAGGTGCGGCCGGCTGAGCAGGTGGTAGCGCACCTCGAGATCCCAGTTCCGGACGGCCCAGACACCCGCGGCGGACGCGACCAGCAGCGCGCTGATGGCGCCCACGCCGATCGACCAGCGGGGCCCGAACGTCTCCGCGACCCAGCCGACCACGGGCGAGCCGATCGGCGTCGCCCCGAGGAAGACGATGAGGTACAGCGACATCACGCGCCCGCGCATGTGCGGTGCGGTCGAGAGCTGGATCGTCGCGTTCGCGGCCGTGAGCATGGTCAGCGAGGCGAAGCCGACGGGGATGGTCGCGAGCGCGTACAGCTCGTACGTCGGCATGAGGGCCATCACGCCGGCGGCCACCCCGAACGCCAACGCCGACCCGATGACCAGGCGGACCCGAGGGCGCTCGCGACGTGCGGCCATCAGCGCGCCGGTGAGCGAGCCGATCGCCAGGATCGAGCCGAGGATGCCGTACTCGCTCGCGCCCTTGCCGAACTCCGTGCGCGCCATCACCGCGCTGGTGAGCTGGAAGTTGAGGCCGAACGTGCTGACCACGCCGACCACCGCCATCACGACGAGGATGTCGGTCCGCCCGCGGACGTAGCGCAGCCCCTCGCGGAACTGCCCCGCGCCGCGCTGCGAGCGCTCGACGGGCAGGAAGTCGCGGGCGCGCATCGCGAGCAGGGCGGCGATCGTCGCGGCGAAGCTCACCGCGTTGATCATGAACACCCACCCGGTCCCCACCCAGGCGATGAGCAGGCCCGCGAGACCCGGGCCGATCATCCGCGCGGCGTTGAACGAGGCGCTGTTGAGGCCGACCGCGTTGGACAGCCGCTCGGGCGGCACCATGTTGGCGACGAACACCTGCCGCGCGGGCGCGTCGATCGCCGAGGCGCAGCCGAGCAGCCCGGCGAACACGTACACGTGCCACAGCTGCGCGTGCCCGCCGAGGACGAGCAGGCCGAGCCCGGCCGCGAGGACGCCCATCGCCGTCTGGGTGCCGATGAGGAGCTTCCGCCGGTCCAGGCGGTCCGCCAGCACCCCGGCCCACGCGGACAGGAAGAGCGCGGGGCCGAACTGGAGCGCGGTGGTGATGCCGACGGCGATGCCGGAGTCGTCCGAGAGGACGGTGAGCACGAGCCAGTCCTGGGCGACGCGCTGCATCCACGTGCCGATGTTCGCGACGAGGGCGCCCGCGAACCACAGCCGGTAGTTGCGGAAGGCGAGGGAGGCGAAGGTGTTCCTCACTGGGCGGCCAGCCTCCGCAGCAGCCCGGCGGCCTCGGCGAGGACGGCGCGCTCGGCGGGCGTGTGCGTCGCCAGGCGGGCGCCGAGCCACTCGTTGCGGCGACGCCGGGTCTCGCGGACCTCGACCTCGCCCGCCTCGGTGATGGAGACGACCACCTGGCGCCCGTCGGTCGGGTGCTCGTCCCGCCGCGCCAACCCCGCCGACACCAGGGCGTTCACGAGGCGGGTCATGTGCGGGGGCTGGACGTGCTGCTCCTCGGCGAGGGCGGTCGGCGACATCGGCCCGCGGCACGAGAGGGCGGCGAGGACGGCGTACTGGCCGTCGGTGATCTCGTCGGACGAGCGCTCCTGCCGGATCCGGCGGACGGCTCGGGTGACCGCGACGCGGAGGTCGTCCGCGAGGTCGGTCAGGTCCATGGGGCTGGTGGGGCTCGTGGGGCTGGTGGGGCTGGTGGGGCTCGTGGGGCTGGTGGGGCCGGCCGACGGGGTGGCGGGTGCGCCGGACGCTGCGGTCATGTTCTTATCATCGGTCATTACCCTGGGTAACTAAAGCGGATTCCCGGTGATTCCCGCCACGCTCCGGCACGCACGCCGATGCCCGGACCCCGGGAGCGCACACGCCGACGGCCCCCCGAGCCGGAGCTCGAGGGGCCGTCGCTGCCGCAGGGGCGGAGGGTGTCCGGTCAGATGCCGAGGGCGTCCTTGATCGGCCCGAGGGCGAAGTAGAGGACGAACAGCGCGGACGCACCCCACATGAGCGGGTGCACCTGCTTGATCTTGCCGAGGACGACCTTCAGCACGACGAACGAGATGAACCCGGCGCCGATACCGACGGTGATCGAGTACGTGAACGGCATGAGGATGATCGTGAGGAAGGCCGGGACGGCGACCTCGAGGTTCTTCCAGTCGATGCCCGAGATCTGCATGACCATGAGGAAGCCGACGACCACCAGCACCGGCGTGGCAGCCTCGAACGGCACCATGTCCACGAGCGGGGCGAGGAACGTCGCGAGCAGGAACGCCACGCCCGTCACGACCGACGCGAGGCCCGTGCGGGCGCCGTCGCCGACGCCGGCCGCGGACTCGATGTAGCTCGTGTTCGAGGAGACGCTCGCGGCGCCGCCGGCCGCGGCCGCGATCGAGTCGACGACGAGGATCTCCGTCGTCTTCGGCGGGTTGCCGTCCTCGTCGAGCAGCTCGGCCTCGCCGCCGATGGCGACCATCGTCCCCATCGTGTCGAAGAAGTCCGCGAGCAGGAGGGAGAAGACGAGGAGCAGGACGGCGATGATGCCGATCGACTCGATCGAGCCGAAGAGCGAGAACTGGCCCAGCAGGGAGAAGTCCGGGGCCTGGACGATGCCGTCCTCGGGGAACGCCGGGCTGTTCAGCTCCCAGCCGGTCGGGTTGGACCCGTCGAGGGCCTGCGGGCCGACCTTGGCGATCGCCTCGATGATCACGGCGAGCACCGTGGCCGACAGGATCGAGATGAGCAGGCCGCCGTGCACCTTGCGCACCATGAGGACGATGGCGAGGACCAGGCCGAAGACGAAGACCACGAGGGGCCAGCCGCTGATCGAGCCGGCCACGCCGAGCTCGACAGGGGTGGCCATGCTGGCCGGGATGCGCACGAAGCCGGCGTCCACCACACCGATGAACGCGATGAAGAGGCCGATGCCCACCGCGATCGCCGTCTTGAGCTCGCGCGGGACGGCCTTGAAGACGGCGGTCCGGAAGCCCGTGAGGACGAGCACCAGGATGATGAGGCCCTCGAGGACGACGAGGCCCATCGCGTTCTCCCACGTCATGTCGGGGAGGGACGCGATCGAGTAGGCGACCACCGCGTTGAGGCCCAGACCGGCGGCGAGCGCGATCGGGAAGTTCGCGACCACGCCCATCAGGATCGACAGCACGCCCGCGACCAGCGCGGTGGTGGCCGCGACCATCGCCAGGTTCGGGGCCGAGCCGTCGCCGAGGAAGTCGCCGGTGCCGTCGGGCACCGTGCCGATGATGAGCGGGTTGAGCACGATGATGTAGCTCATCGTGAAGAAGGTCACCAGACCGCCTCGGACCTCGGTCCAGACGGTGGAGCCTCGCTCGGTGATCTTGAAGTACTTGTCGATCGCGCTGAGGGCGCGCGGGGCATCGGCCTTCTCGGCCGTGGAGGGGGTGGTCTGCGCCATGGCGCGCATAGTGGCAGATGCTCCGGGAGCGGATCCCGCCGTTCCGCGCCGCGTTTCGCCAGTTGTGCACGACGTCACCCTCCTGGCCTACATCGCCTGCGTCCTCGTCGTCACGCTGTGGCCGTCGCCGCCGGATCCCGGCTCGAACGCGTGGGTCCTCGGGCTGCTCGACTGGGCCCACGCGGTCGGTGTCCCGGAGGCGTTCGACCTGGTCACGGCCGAGGTCGTGGCAAACGTGCTGATGTTCGTGCCGCTCGGACTGCTCCTCGCGTCGTCGGCGCGCACGCCCCGCCCGTGGCTCGCCGTGGCGGCGGGCCTGGCCCTCTCCGCGGCGATCGAGACCACCCAGATCGCGCTGCCCGGCCGCGTCCCGACCGTCACGGACGTCGTCGCCAACACCTCCGGCGCGGCGATCGGCACGGCCGCCGTCGTCGCCGTGCGCGCGTGGCGCGGACGGCGCACCCGGCCCGCTCGGTGCGGGCGACGCACGGGCTGACGCCGCCTCACCCGCCCGATGCCGACCTCACCCGCCCGAGGCCTCATGGCGACCCGCTCGTCGGCCGACTGAAGGAACGTGGACCTCACCGCCCCCCTGCCCGGCCCGGCCGCCGTGCCCGACCCGGCCGTGTGGCGCGACGCGCTGTCGCCCGAGCTGCGCGCGCTCACCGAGATCACCCTCGCGCACGCGCTCGAGGCCGTGGTCGCGTCGGGCAGCCCGATGCTGCCGTTCGCGGTGACCGACGGCCCCGAGGGGCGGTTGCTCTGCCGCTTCGACGGCGAGTCGACCGCCGCCACCGACCGGGCCCGCGCGCACGCCCGCGCGTCCGGGTCCCCGCGCGCGGCGGTCGCGTGGGACGGCTGGCTCACCGTCGGCGGCATCCGCCAGGACGCGGTGGTCGTGCAGGCGTCCGAGCGCGGGCGCCCGGGCGTGGTCGTCGCCCATCGGTACCGCGAGACGCTCGAGGGCACCGTCGTCGTCGGCAAGCCCGTGCTGGTCGGGCCGGGGGACGCCGTCCTCTAGGCTGCGGCGCGTGAGCACGCCCGACGCGCCCGTCCCCACCGCCGACGGCGCCGACCCCGCGGGGGTCGCCGCGGGCACGGGCGACGTCGCGCGCGGGCTGCTGGCGCCGAGCACCCTGCGGCCCGTCGAGCTGGACCTCGGCACCGTGTTCTGGGTGATCACCGGCTGCTTCGCGGCCGCGTTCGTCGTCGCGGCCGCGATCGGCCTCGCGGGCTCGGTCGAGGGCCGCACCGTGGCGATCTGCGCGACGGGCGTCGGGCTCGGCATCCTCGCGCAGGGCTGGCTCCGCTGGCGCAACG
>JAEZZV010000279.1 GCA_023418375.1 Actinomycetes bacterium
GGGCCCCCCCCCGGGGCGGGGGGGCCCCGCGCCCCGGCGATCCGCCCCCGGACGGTGAGAGGCTGACCCCCGTGAGCGCACGGTCGAGGCGGGGCGGTACGGCGGCCCTCGCCGACACCCCGCCGGCGGCCCCCGCGGTCGCGACGGCGGCGCCCGACACCCCGCTCTTCACCGAGCTCAGCGCGCGCCGCCTGGGGCCGGTGCGCCGGTACTTCGTCCGGCACCCGGTCGCCATGGACGTGCTGGTCATGGTGATCTTCGTGCTCCCCGCCCTGCTCGGCGGGGTCGCCGACGCACAGCCCGCGAACGACGCGTTCGTCGCCAGCTACCTGGCCCTGACGGCCGCCGCGACCGCTGCCCTGTTCTGGCGTCGCCGCCGCCCCCTGACGGTCACCGCGGCCACGACCGTCCTCTTCGCGCTGAGCGTCCTGCTCACCGGGGGCGCGACGTCGACGGAGGTCGCCGTCGCGTTCGCCGTGTACGCCGTCGCCGCGGCGCGACCGCTCTGGGTGAGCTGGTGCACGCTGGCCGCGGCCCTGGCCGCGAGCGCCGCCGCGATCTATCTCCTGCCGACCTCCGACGCCACGATGGCGGGCCGCACCACCGCGTTCGCCGACCCGGACCTCTTCGCGACGGTCGTCGCGATCGCGATCACCTTCCTCATCGCGCTCGCCATCGGCATCAGCGTGCGCAACCGGCGCCTGCACGTCGCCGAGCTCGTCCAGCGCGCCAACGCGCTCGCGCGCGACCGCGACCAGCAGGCGCAGCTCGCACGCGCGGCAGAGCGGTCGCGCATCGCGCGCGAGATGCACGACGTCGTCGCGCACTCCCTGTCGGTGATGATCGCCCTCGCCGACGGCGCCGGCGTCGCCCTCGAGCGGTCCCCCGACCGGGCGCGCGCGGCGCTCGACGAGCTCTCCGGGACGGGACGGGCCGCGCTGGCCGACATGCGGCGCGTCCTGGGCGTCCTCGACACCGCCGAGCCCGACGCCGCCGGGCCGGGCGCGGCGGCCCTGGAACCGCAGCCCGGGTCCGACCTGCACGGCCTGGTCGAGCGGTTCCGGACCGCCGGGCTGCCCGTGCGCGCGGTCCTCGACGTGGACCTGCCGGACGACGCGAACCTCCTGCTCGTCGTCTACCGCATCGTGCAGGAGGCGCTGACGAACACGCTGCGCCACGCGCCGGGCACCACCGGCGTCGACGTCGACGTGCGTCGGCGTGCGGACGCGGTGGAGGTCACGGTGCTCGACCGCGGCGCGACACTCGCCGTCCCGCCCTCGCCCGGCACGGGGCGGGGGCTCATCGGTATGCGCGAGCGCGCCGCCCTCTACGGCGGCACCGTCGAGGCCGGGCACGCCTCCGGCGGCTGGCGCGTCCACGCACGGATCCCCTGGCCCGCGGAGGAGTCATGACCACGACCGTCCTGCTCGTCGACGACCAGGCCCTGCTGCGCATGGGCTTCCGGCTCGTGCTCGAGGGCTCCGGCGACCTCGAGGTCGTCGGCGAGGCCGCCGACGGGCGCAGCGCCGTCGACCAGGTGGCGGCGCTCCGCCCCGACGTCGTCCTCATGGACGTCCGGATGCCTGGCATGAACGGCATCGACGCGACCGAGCGCATCGTCGCCGAGCACCCCGGCACGCGGGTGCTCATCCTGACGACCTTCGACCTGGACGAGTACGCGTTCGCGGCTCTGCGCGTCGGCGCGAGCGGCTTCCTCCTCAAGGACGCCAAGCCGGCCGAGCTCGTGGCGGCCATCCGGTCTGTCGCGTCGGGCGACGCCGTCGTCTCGCCGCGGGTGACCCGGCGGATGCTCGAGATGTTCGCCGACCGGCTGCCCGAGGGCGCGGCCGAGGCGGGCCGGGAGGCCGGCACCGACCCGCGGATCGCCGAGCTCACCGCCCGCGAGCGCGAGGTCCTCGAGGCCGTCGCCGAGGGCCTGTCGAACGCCGAGATCGCCGAGCGGATGGTCCTGTCGGAGGCGACCGTCAAGACGCACGTCGGCCGGATCCTCGCCAAGCTCGGGGTGCGCGACCGGGTGCAGGCCGTGGTGCTCTGCTACCAGGCCGGGCTGGTCGGGCGCTGAGCCGGCGCGGGGTCCCGACCGGCCCCGCGGCGCCACCCGTATCCTGGTGCGCGGCCCCGCGGTACGAGCGCCACCGCACCGTCCGAGCCGATCCAAGGTGAACCATGTCCGACAACGTCACGCCCGCGGGCGGTGCTCTGCTCCCGACCGCCGAGGGCACGAGCAGCACCCGTGAGCCGCTCGTCCCCGGCCTCTTCACGGCCGACCCATCCGCGCACGTCTTCGACGGGCGCCTGTACGTCTACGCCTCCCACGACCAGGACGCCGGCCTGCCCTTCGACGACGAGGGCGGCCACTTCGGCGGCATGGTCGACTACCACCTGCTCACCTGGGACGCGCCGGATGGCCCCGCGCGCGACCTCGGCCCGCTGCTGCACGTCGACGACGTCCCGTGGGCCGCGGGCCACATGTGGGCGCCCGACGCGGCCGCCGCGAACGGCAAGTACTACCTGTTCTTCCCGGCGAAGGACCCGGAGGGCATCTTCCGGATCGGCGTCGCGATCGCGGACCACCCGGAGGGCCCCTTCGTGGCCGAGCCGGAGCCGATCGCGGGGACCTACTCGATGGACCCGACGGCCTTCCGCGACGACGACGGCACGCACTACCTCTTCTGGGGCGGGCTGTGGGGCGGTCAGCTCCAGCGCTACCGCGACAACGTCGCCGACGACGCGAACGGCGTGCCCGTGGTCGGCGAGCCGGCCCTCGGGCCGCGCGTCGCGCGCCTGACGCCGGAGCTGACGGCGCTCGGCGAGCCGTCCCGCGAGGTCGTCATCGTCGACGAGGCGGGCCGGCCGCTGACGGAGGGCGACCCGCGCCGCTTCTTCGAGGGCTGCTGGGTGCACAGGTACGACGGGCGGTACTACCTGTCGTGGTCGACCGGCGACAGCCACCTCATCTGCTACGGCACGGCCGACGACCTCTACGGCCCGTACACCTACCGCGGCGTCGTGCTGACGCCCGTCGTGGGCTGGACGACGCAGCACTCGATCGTCGAGGCGGCGGGTCGCTGGTGGCTCTTCTACCACGACGCCGCCGCGTCGGGCGGGGTGCACCACCTGCGCTCGGTCAAGGTGGCCCCTCTGGAGTACACGCCGGACGGGGACATCGTCCCGGTCGAGCCCTGACCGACGACGCCGAGGCCCGGGGGTGCGCTGCACCCCCGGGCCTCGGCGCATCCCGGGCTCAGCGGCGGCGCGTGCCCAGGACGTCGACGACGAACACGAGCGTGTCCGTGCCTCCGATGCCCGCGCGCGGCATGCCGGCCGGACCGTAGCCGAGGTCCGGCGGGATGGAGATGAGCACCCGACTGCCGACGCTCGCGCCGACGAGGGCCTCGTCCCAGCCCTGGATGACGGCGCCGACACCGATCGGGAACCGCACAGGTGCGCCGCGATCGTAGGAGTTGTCGAACACCTGGCCGCCCCAGACCTGGCCGAGGTAGTTGACCTCGATCTCGTCACCCGCCTCGACGACGTCGCCCTCGCCGAGGACCAGCGGCTCGACACCGAGGTCGGCCGGGGCGGGTGCGTCGGGGAACGTGATGACCGGCTTGTCCCCGAAGGAACCGGACGCGGTGGGGAGCATGGGACACCTCTCGGTCGACTCCGCGGCGGGTGTGCCGCGCCGCGGGCCCGCAGCCGGGCCTCCCCCATCCTGCCGGGCACAGGGCCGGGTGACGAACGCGCCGGTCGGACCGCCACGGATGACGCGCGGTTGACATCGTGGCTAATGGCATTAGCCTGGAGGCATGAGCACCGAGACGCGCTACCTCGAACGCCCCGGCGGTCGCATCGCCTACACCCTCCACGAGCCGACGACCGACGGTCACCTGCCCGGCGCGGCGCCGCTCGTCGTCCTCTCCCCCGGCATGGGCGACCTGCGCGGAGTGTTCCGCGACGTCGTCAGGCCGCTGACGTCGCAGGGCTCGCGCGTCGTGACCGCCGACCTCCGCGGCCACGGCGAGTCCGACACCACCTTCGACGCCTACGACCTGCCCGCGATCGCCGACGACCTCGAGGCGCTCCTGGCGCACCTGGCGCACCTGGGCGGGCCCGTGGCGCTCGTCGGGCACTCCGTGAGCGCGGGCGCGGCGGCCGTCGTCGCGGCCCGGCGCCCCGACCTCGTGCAGTCCCTCGTCCTCGTCAGCCCCCACCTGAGTGCCGGCGGGGCGTTCGCGACGGCCGTGGCCCGGCTGATGACCCAGGCCATCCGGCGCCCGGTCGGCGCGGCGTTCTGGACGGCCTACTACCGCTCGCTGCACAAGGGTCGGCACGCGACGTGGGAGGCCGAGCACGTCGACGCGGTACGCACCGCCATGCGCGACGGCGCGCACCTCGTGGCCTTCGGTCGGCTCGCCCGCGCGCTGGTCACCACGCACACGACCATCCCGCTCGGCCGGGTCGTCGCTCCGACGCTCGTGGTCCACGGCGCGCTGGACCCGGAGTTCGGCGACCCCGCGGCCGAGCTCGCCACGGCCCTGGCCGGCCTCGAGCGCTCGGCGGCCTCGGTCGACGGGCTGCTCGTGCCCGAGGCGGGCCACTACCCCCACGCGCAGCGACCCGACGTCGTCGTCCCGGCGCTGCTCGCCCACCTCGCGCGCACGCATGCCTAGGGCCGGCCTGAGCCGGCCCGTCGTCGTCGACCTCGCTCAGGCCGCCGCCGACGACGCCGGGCCGGGCGGGTTCGACTCCCTCACGCTCGCCGCCGTCGCCGCCCGGGCGGGCGTGGCGGTGCCGAGCCTGTACAAGCACGTCGACGGGCTGCCCGACCTGCGTCGGGAGGTGGCGCTGCGCGCCGTCGACCACTTCACCGCGCACG
>JAEZZV010000360.1 GCA_023418375.1 Actinomycetes bacterium
CTGTCAGCACATTCCATCAGGGACCGGGGCAAAGCCCCAATGAAAGTCCGAATGTATGACTGCAATCTAACCCTTCACATCATTGAATGCGAGCTTGGCAAAAGGATGCGTCCATGTATGACCCACTCCAATCGTGGGTCCGTTTTACGCGGACATCAACACAAGCGAACAGCGTGGTGCGTGCTCGAAGGAAAAAACGGTTACCGGTTGCGCCTGAGGCGAGACCGGGACCGGCAGTCAGAGCAAGTCACGAACCCATTGCTTCCCCCTGCTGGTGGTTTTAAGAACCTGTTCAATGTCTTTGAATCAAACGCTGCTAAAGCGATGGATGCAGAGCAGCGGAGATGGGAAGGAAAGTGTACCCGAGCGACATCAGCAGGGAACAGTTTGAAGTAATCCGGCCTCTGCTGGAGGGCGCAAAGCACCGAACTGCGCCACGGAAGGTGGATTTGTACGATATCTTCTGTGCGATCCTGTATTTGCTAAAAAATGGCTGCACCTGGCGCGCGATACCAGGCGATTTCCCTGACTGGAATATCGTGCGCTATTACTTCGATCACTGGACGGCCAGTACGGAGACAGGAGTAAGCCTGCTGGAGCGGGCGTTAAAAAAATCTGGTCAAGCGCGAGCGTATCGGGAATGGGCGCGCAGAAAAGACCACCTTCTGCATTCTGGACGCGCAAAGCGTGAAGAACACGGACACGGCGCAAGCCAAAGGCTATGGCGCCGGCAAGAAGGTATCGGGCGTCAAGCGGCATCTGGCGGTCGATACGCAAGGGCTGCCGCATGCGATTGACGTGACGGCGGCAGACGTAAATGACCGCAATGGCGCCTTGCCGATGTTGCTGCTCAACGATGACATGCTGTCGGAGGTGACGAACGTGCTGGTTGATGGCGCTTATACCGGAGAGCGCTTTGAACGGATGGTGTGGCACATCCTTGGTGTCAAGGTAGAAGTGGTCAGGCGCTGCGAGTTACATCAATTCGCCGTGCTGCCGCAGCGCTGGGTAGTCGAGCGTTCGTTCGCCTGACTGGAGAAATGCCGGGGAGCACAGCGCGGGCTGTTGCCGACGATACCTGTCGGGCACGGGCACGCTATTGATGTGAAAGCGGGCATTGCCGCCGAGCCCTCGTGAGAAGGTTCTGCTTGAGGTTCTGTAGTCCGGAAATTCGCTCATCAATGCCCCTCGCTTTTTGCATGAGGACGGCAAGCGCCGTGTCGGGATCGGACGCATTCCATATTGCCGGCAAACTCTCGCCGATCTCAGCCAAGCTAAAGCCGAGCTTTTGCGCAGTGCGGATATAAATGACGAGCTGTGCAGTCTCGGGCGCGTATTTGCGATAGCCGTTTTCCGTGCGCGACGAGCGGATCAAGCCTTGTTTCTCGTAAAAGCGCAACGTGTCGCGGCTGACGCCCGCAGCATCGGCCAAGCTTCCAATTCTCACTGCTTCCTCCGGTAACAGATACCTCTTGACCTTGGGGCATACTCCAAGGTCTACGATCCTGCTATTACATACTTTTCGAAAGCGAGAGATGATTTCTTTGCCGACCTATCTGCGCATTGTCCGTTTCAGCGCATGGTACGACCTGATCGTAACCGCTGGCTTTGCTACCCCCTGGACGTTCCCCCTCATCCTGGCAAACCTGGAAACGCTCTCCGCCCTACTTGGAATTTCAGGGAGCTTCCCGAGGTTTGAACCTACCCATATGCTGATGGCCAATCTGCTGGGCTCTATTGTCACGGTATGGGCAGTCTTGCGACTGTGCGCCACTCAGGCCGTTTTCGGTCGCTTTGACGCCGCCGGCCGGTTCTTGTTCGCTACATGGCAGTTGTATGCCCTTGCCCACAATGCCCACCCGATTATCTGGGGATTTTTTGCGATTGAAGTCGCGCTCGGCATCGCCCAGATCCTGCCGGTGGCACTGGTCGGTCCTGTCAAAAACGCGGGATCGCGGAACGAAGAAGTCCATAGCTGATAGGTGTCGTGCCGGGTTGATGAAGGACCGGGGTACTGGCGTTATAGCGGTAAAGAGCCCACGGTTTTGTACATACTCCTGAGCCTGTAATTCCTGTCTTACTTCCCGGAAGCACATTGAACCCAGCATGAGCAGGTGCGGCAATGCTACGACATCGCGGTGGGGGAAAGCTTCTTCCAACTGCGCAAGCGTCCGCTCTTGGCCGAACGTGGCGCGAGCGCTCGTCACTCGCATCGACCGCTTTATGCCAGGTCCGACCCATCTCCAGTGCCGCCGTTCTTTAATGTAATCGCTCCAGCATTGATCATAATACGGCTGTTGTCTTGATTACCGTAATACGGCTATTGAGAAACTCACCGTCGACCACGGTTCGATGGGGGACGTCCGACAACGTTGAATCCTGGCCCGCCGTCATCGAACCAGCGCTGTGCCATGGGATCGGCCGCCTGCAGTTTCAGATGCAGCATTTGCGTGGGAATGACAAACTGCGCGCCGAATTTTTGTCGTCTTGCAGCGAGCGACCAATAACGGCTAGCCCAACGTGTTACCGAATCTGCGCAGAATGTCTCTAATTACAAGCCGATGCGCGCACGGCCGATAGATGCTGACCAAGTTCTGTGGAACAGAGGTTCAGGTGTAAGCAAAGAGATAGCCACCAATCCCAAGCGCAGCCAATATGCTTAGCAGCACGATGGCACCGACCGTATGCTGCAAGTGATCGAGGCGAGTGAATTCTTCCCAATGTCCTTCGGCCACAACCCTGGCCCGACGGAAAACCAGTGAGACGCAGTAAACATTTGCGATGACCGCAAGAATACCGAAAGCAATCTTCACGTTAAGGACCGTGCTGGGAATGGTGTTTGCCACCATGAGTGCGCCGGTGACCAGGACGGCGACGAACGCGGGGAGTTCGACGAACAGATCAACGCGTCTGTGAAGACCGGCCAAAATTACATCGTAGTTCCTCCCTCGGCCGAGCAATGCTCGCTCGAACAGCACTTCGGTCAGAACGCAGCCAAGCCAGAGACCAGCAAAAACCAGATGAACCAGGAGCAGAAGACTTTTCATGGGAATATGAATGAGCGTGAGTCCGGAAAAATAGTTGTACTCGGACGCGCTAGGGCATCCTCTAGCACGCAGCGCATCCTGGATGACGGTATGACGTGTGACCTGTATCTATCTCGTCGGTATGAGATTCAATGGCAGAACGAGGCTCGCTGGTAACAATTGTCTACGCAAGGCCTGCAACCAGATGGCAAACTCCATGGCTTCGTTGAAACGGCGTACGGCGTGTGCATTCATCTGACGGGACATTGGCATGCCTTTCATTCTTCCCATGCGCCCGGTGCTACCGCCGCCGAGAGCAGGCGGCCGTTGAATGCAGCCAGCTCCGACAGGAAGGCACTGTCCATTGGGCGTCCGATCTGCTCCTCGAACACACTTTTTAATAGGATTGGCGTCATCGCTAAGCTAATAAAAGAGATCCGCAGGATGTCCGGATCAATGCCGCTGGCAATCTGGCCATCCGCCTTTAGTTCGGCGACTCGGTGAGCACCTCTTGCGCGACCACGTTCGAGCAATTGGAGGATAAAGCGCCGTCCTGGCCCTCGGTTGAGTGCCAGCACTTTCAGGATCAACTTCGGAAATTCGGGCCGATCGATCATGCTGTCGTAATAGAGTTGCAGGAAGTCGGCCATTCCCGAGACAGCAGACAAGATCGGACTGTCGAGCACATCCAAGAGGGGGCTCAAGGTCTCCCGGATCATCTCCTCGTAGAGCCCTTCCTTATTGCCGAAGTAGTAGCGGATCATCGACACGTTCGCACCCGCCTTTTCTGCAATTGATCGAGTCGTGACTTCGTAGTAGTCGTCTGCCAAGAAGCAGTCGAGTGCCGCTTTCAATAGCCGGGTCCTGACCGGCTGGGTGCTATCAAGATCGAACACAATAGGCTTTCTAACTATGATTGAAAAAGGTTATCACTCGTATCTGTAGTGCATGAAGCGTTTTCGTTAATCAAGTTCGAGGGGTTGATTGAATAATGGACGAAGTTTACGCGTTAAGGATGGTGTGAGGCGCCCCCATCGTCGCGCCAAGGGGCCGGGATTGGCAGTTCGTGCTAGGTCTCTACCAGTCAGCTTGCCGTTACAATGCGCATTCTGCTGATCTCCTCCAATTTGTCATGCACATCTGGGTCGATGCCGACGCCTGTCCCGCGGTCATTAAAGACATCCTGTTTCGGGTAGCGGAACGCCTGCAGCTCAATGTGACGCTGGTTGCCAACCAGTTGCTCCGCGTGCCGGGCTCGCGTTTCATCCGCGCACTCCAGGTACCGGCTGGCGCGGATGCGGCCGACGCCGAAATCGTTGAGCGTGTCAGCCCCGGCGACATCGTCGTGACCGGTGACATCCCGTTGGCGTCCTTGGTACTGGACAAGGGCGGGTTGCCGCTCAATCCACGCGGCGACTGGTATACCAAAGACACGATTGCCCAGCAACTGACGATGCGGGCTTTCATGGAAGAGCTGCGCGGCAGTGGTGTCGACACCGGCGGCCCGGCCGCGTTTAGCCACGCCGACCGCCAGAACTTCGCCAATGCGCTCGACCGCGAACTCGCGCACAGGCGGAATGGCGCAGCTTCCCGCTAAGCGTTGAGCCTGAACATCCATGCGGCCTGTTGTTGGCGAATAATGACTGCGACGCCGACTGAACGTAGCTGTGCTTAGATTCGTCTAACGCTCTCTGCGGTCGTGAAGGAGAAGGCCCGGAAGCCGTCGTTCCTCCGTCACCCGTTTGATCGGCGCGGCACAAACCGTTCATGTCCACTGAGATGGGCCATTCGAATCGCATTATCCGGGCACATGGAAATTTCCCAACGCAATATTGGCGAAAACCCCGATCCCGACCGGCATTGCCGGCAGCACCACAGGATGCAGCGTGAGCGGCAGAACGAATGCCACGACGGTGCCGCAGGCGAGCATGATCGCCATCGATACCGACAGCGCATACCGCTCGGGGCTGTGTTGTCGAAATTCTTTGCTCTTGACGATGCGCCGCACCGCGCCATCGCATACTGCCGCAACCACGAAGACCAGCAGGAACGGCAGCCATTCCAGGAATACGGCGAGGCGGTAAGACGCGAGCGCCAGCAGCGCATCAAGCGACCGCAAGTACGGATTGTGCACCAGACGTGACGTCATTTGCAGCAGCTGCGCCGCGACTGCACCATCGATCTGGCCAGGTGCGGAGGGGGCGGTGAATGTCTGCGGCAGGGGCGACGCTTGCTGCGTCTGCGCGTGCAACGCGAGCATGCGCGACAGCATGCGCAATGCATACTCGTGGCCCCACACCTTGGCATTCAGTTCGTGCTCGATGCGTAGCAAGCCGATAAAGTGTTCCGGCGGATGGGCTGACGGCAAGTAGAGGACCAGGACCAACAACATCATCAGCGACACGATGGACACGGCGCGGATGATCATCGGTCGCCTCCCGGCGCTTGCTGCTGCGGGCACGAGTCGCCGTCCGGGTGGAGCAGCGGGAAACGGCCCTTGATCAGCCGCCCGCCGGACACGGACGCGAAATACTGCAAGTTGGGCAGCTTGCCCAGGATGTCGGCCGGGATTGCCTCTTCAAGACTTTCGGCGATCTGGGTTGAATGCACAGCGGTGAAATCGCCCAGATGCGCGTCCGCCGCATGGTTCAGGCCCACCCGCACGGTATGGATTGCGGTCTTGCCGAACGTCTCGACAATGAAATCTTGTGTCGGCCGGTCCTTCGACCGCAAGGCAATCACATTGTTGAGATTGCCGAGCGCCATGCGCGCCGCATCTTCGCTTCCCAGGCGCTTGGCGAGATCGGCCAGGGTCTGCATCGCGCACGTGGTATAGATGCCGCCTTCCGCCCCCTTGTTCAGAATTTCGATCAGCGGCTGGTTGATCACATTCGACACTTCATCGACGAACAGGGACATGCGCCGATAGCCGCCCAGGTTGTAGCGCATGCCGGCCCGAGCTGCCAGATCGGCCAGTCCCAGGGCGCCGATGGCCGAGGCGACCGATGGATCGGGCAACGCGTCAAGACACATATACAGCACGTGGCCGGCGCGCTCGATCTTTTCGAAATTCATCATCGGACGCAGGTCGTCGGCGTCAAATGGATCCGGAGACAGGCTTTTGCCAAGATCGCCGGAGGTCAGCATCGACAGGATCGGCAGCAGGTTCGCGGTAATCTTCTGATAGTGCTCGCGATTGTGACGGAAGGTGCGCACCTGCGCATCGATGACCTTGTGGTGCTGGCTTTGCGGTATCTGGTGTTCATAGAACGCCACAAAAGCCAGCAAGTCGTTGCTGGCCGACTCCGACGGACGCCTGATGTTGCCGCGCTGCGCGCTGTCGAGCAGCTTGCGCATGTCCGGGCGCTCACGCCAGTGGGGACCGAGTAGGGTGGCGAAGAATCGGCGTAACGAAGCTTCGAGTACCGGCTCGATGCCGCCTTCGATGTACTTGGCGAGCTTGATCAGATTCGGGCGTTCGTCCAGATCGACCAGGCCCTGCACCACGACGTTGATCGCATCCCAGCCGAAGGACGAGAACGTGCCGGCGGTATCGGCCGGCATGATCGCCTGGATGCGAGAAGCGATCTCGGTTGGTTTTTGCCAGTTGAACGTGAAATCGAGGCGCACGCCGGTTTCCGGGAAAGCCGGATGAAACCATTGGAAGGTATCGGGGGCGCGGTAGTCTTCACACGCGCGCAGCACGATGTCCTTCAAGCGCTTCGAATTTTTCGGGTCGATAATCACGACCACGTCCTGCCGCTTGATGGCCTGGGTAATCAGGCTGCCGAGGGCGACTCCCTTGCCCGCCTGCGTGGTTCCCACCAGCAGGGTGCCGCCCTCGAAGTTCTGCAGCGGCCGATACAGCGCCTGTTCTCTCGGTTCGACGCCATGGATGTAGGGCATGCCGATGTCGGCATCGGGTTGCGGATCTACCTGGTAGCCCAGCAAGCGCAGGAACCACGGCGATACCAGGTAGTCACGGTAGTTGACTTTGGCCAGCTCATACAGGCGCTGCGAATGGACCGGTTGCCAGTCAAAGCCGAAGCCGAGGAAGACCTGATCCGGCGCCGGCGTCAACCCGCACAGCTGCCGGGTCGTGATGACTTGCATCGCTTTGCCGGACAACGAGGCGCGTACGGTCAATACCTGCAGCGCCTGGCGTACGCGATACAGGGTCATCAGCAGGCAGACGAGCGCCATGGTGCCGCCCAGCGCCGCCGGCATGTGCGCGCGCAGGCCGACATACGTAAAGAAGAGCGCCGCACCTAGCCAAACGACTGTCGAATACAGTTCGTAGGCGGTTCGCCACGGCATTTCGTACTTACGGACCAGCATGGGAAGTGCCAGCTGAGGACGGTCGGGTAACGAAATCGACCGAGTCAAAACCGCGGATGTACTGCGGCGCGATCACGATGCCCAGTTGCGCGCGGCCGCCAACATCATGGGTCCGGGTCTTGACATTGTCCGGTGCATGGGTAACCAGCATCGATAAATCCGACAAGGCGCGAATCGCCAGCGCGGCGTCGATCTGCCGGCGCTCCAGCTCCGCGAGCGGGACGAATAATCCTGCGGCGATGCGGCAACAGGCGCACGCGGTATCGCGGTTGAGGCTGTCGACGATGCCCGACAGGGCGGCACGCACGGCCGGGTTGAGCCGCATCGGTGCGGCGAAAGCACATGCAGGGGGGCTCGTGGCTGCCCGGACAGATGGCGTGTGATGCAGCCGGTCCACCTTGGCATCATGCACTGCTGGGGGCGGCGCGTCGGAATCCGGCCGTGCCGGCTCGGCGATCACGGCCTCGTCCGCGTGGACCGTGCCGGGGAAGGGATGCTGAGCGCTGGCAGCCTTCGGCTTCGCGGGGGAACAGGATGCTGTGGGTTGCGGCCGCGGCGCCGCCAGCGCGTACGGCAAAGGCGGCACCGCGGTGGCGAGATGGGCCAGCAGGACCGCGGGCGAGGCCAGTTTGACCGTCTCGATCGGCGTCTTGTCATTGGCCGGGTAGATCAGCCAGGTTGCTTGCGTCTGGCCGCACGGCACGATGACGCCCGTCTCCATCAGGATTTCAAGAATGGTGTCGGGTGACGTCGGTATGCCGGGCAAGCGATCCGCTTCCAGCAATCTGGTCACGTCGAGCACCGAATTGGGCCAGACGATGTACAAGCCGTCCTGCCCGTACCAGACGCGGGATCGTTCGGTATTCGGCATCCACCCGCTGTTGGACTGGACCAGTCGCCGCAACGCGTCCATCAGGTGTTGCTCCAGGTGCGAACCGCGCAGCGGTTTGCCGGCCCGATCAGCGCGGACTTGCAAGTCGCGCTCGATGACCAGCGCAGCGGCATGCCTGACCAGTTGATCGACGATGTTCTGGTCACGGTAGACCGGCATGCCGGTCACGGACG
Organism: Actinomycetes bacterium; assembly: GCA_023418375.1. Classification (GTDB taxonomy): domain Bacteria; phylum Actinomycetota; class Actinomycetes; order Actinomycetales; family Cellulomonadaceae; genus Actinotalea. The sequence goes on from JAEZZV010000360.1 coordinate 8,430, forward strand.
CCATCAAGTGCGGCACGACGACGGCATTGCCGTGTGCCAGGTGATGCAGCCTCTCGGCGGGAAGAATGTGCGGCAGTGCAAACACCGCAAGCGACCGCGTTTCCTGCGCGTTTGGTAGCCAGCGCACGGAAAACCGGTCGGCGCGCTGCTGCTGCAGCCAGTCCGTCAGCGGCATCAGGTACGGGGACCATTCGTTGCCGTTGGCGGTGGTCACGCGCAGGTGACTCAGGGTGCGGTGAAGTTCACTGCAAAGCCCGGCGATGAACGTCGCCTGGCGCCAGCGGGGTTCGAGCTGGCGTCGGTTGCTGATGGTGGCGCGGCCGGAAAAGATCTGGCCATCGGTTGCCTGCAGCGCATAGAACGCAATCTCCAGTCCCATCCGCAACAGGCCGCCGACGCCGCTGAAGTAGTTGTCCGGCGTCGCCGGCAGCAGATTGACATAGCGGGCATAGCGCTGCATGACGGCCAGCAGGTCATTGGAAAACGTGTCGTGGTCGGCGCCATAGGACAGTTTGATGCGCCGGATCAGTTCGTCGTGTGCGTGCAGGATCTCGTCAGCCGACCGGACCGCAATGCCGGGATCAACCGGCGGATAGGCAAGCTGGCCGGTGCTGTCGGTTGGCTGTGCGGTCCGCGCGCCGTGCGCCGCGCCGGTGGTGGCGGGGCGAGCGGTACGCCGGCTGAAGAAAAAGGAGTCCAGGAGCATGATGATCCGAAAGCAAGATGGCCCGATGAGTCTGCATTCGGTGGCTGGTCGGCGTCCAGCCACAATCCGGCGATTTGGGCGATGCTTTCGGCATCAGCGGGGCGCTCACTTGGTATCGTCCGCGATGAACGCGCCGATCAGTCCGTAATCGGCGTGCGAAATGTCAGGTGTCGCGCGCGGCGAAAACGTGATCTGCACCCGCTTGTCGCATGGATAGCGTTTTACCAGTTTGCAGAATGGGCAGTAGTGTTGCGTTGCATGCTCGCCAATCGCAGCCAGATACTGAGCATGGCAGGCGGGGCAAACATTCAGTGCCAGTAGTTGCTGCTTCTGCGTCCACATGCCTTTCAGATGGCACACCAGGTCGAAGGCACGATCAAAGCTGATGCGGGGCGAGTGGGTGCAATGGTCGAGATAGACCTTATAGGCGCCCACGAGCGCATCGGCCGGCCCGTATCCGAAGGCGGCGACACGCACGTAGAGAGAACCAAATACCGAGGCCTCGACTTTCTCGATGAGATTGGCTTGGTGAAACCACTCCGGAGAGGCTGGCGGGCGGCCGCGCCGGGCCGAATGTTCGTCCACAAAGAACAGGCGTACCAGCACATGATGATCAAGGCCTGTGAGATAGGTGATGGTCTTGATGCGGGCGCCCAGCTCGACACAGGCTTTTGCGAGCGATAAGGAGCGGATATGGCGGTCGACATAGGAGGTCTCCATCGTCCCTCCAGCTCAAGAACGGTGGCTGTGACGCCGGTCTAACGGCAGCGTACCGGCGGAGGCCGGTGGCGACACGCGAACGGTGGCCAGCGAACGCAGCAGGCCGGGCGGCTCGTCCAGTAGTTGTAGCAGGTCCTGGCGCACGGTGAACAGACATTCCTGGCCGAAATTGGCAACAAAGGCTTGAATCTTTTCGGTCGGGATGGCAGCCGCCTTATTTGCCTGCTCGACGCTGAGCTTGAATTTGTAGCAGGCGGCGATCGGGTCTTTCCGGATACTCGTTTGGATTGCCAATAGAAAACTTAAATTGAGTAATTGCACTTCAGAAAATTGAACCGAATCGGCCATAGTGCTCCTCCCGGTAAGCCGCGATAGCGGGGCGAAGGTCAGTGAATCGCGCAGTAATTGCGCTTCGTCAATTACTGGCTAAAAACATTCCATTTGTAACGATAAGGAATAATCTTTCATGAAAATGCATGTTTGAGAACCGTCAATCCGTTGTAAAAATGTCATTGCGCTGTCATGTGAATGCCGGGTGATTGTGGAACTTTTCCCACTGAAGAGCACCATTTCGCACCGAGACGATGCGCACCGGGCGTGGACGTGCCGGCCCACTGTCCGACACGTCCACCTCTCATTGGGAACTTTGCTGAGTCACCACGCTCAACCCGCTTCGGCGATCTCGTTCCAGTCTCTGGAAGACAATTCGAGCAGCTTGCCGCCCAGCGCTTCAAATTCCGTCGCGCGGTCGTAGTCGTTCACCTGCTGTGAGTATCCGGTCACCGCATTGATCAGGCCGTACCCGGAAAGCTCGCCTTCCGCAATCAAATGCCGCAGGACACCGGCGCATTCGCCATCGTTGAGCGAGTAACGACGGGCCAGCACCTCGACTGATTTGACTGGATCGCCGGTGAGCTGCACGCCTCTGGTTTTCTGCATCTTCTCGGCCACCAGACGGAAGGTGGATTCGCAGACTGCCGCTTCCACCACGTCGCGCACCTTCAAAAAGAACGCGTGGTCATCCGCGCGCAGCGTGTCGTCCTTGAACACGACGACCGACTCGTCGGCCGAGGCCAGCGCGCGGCCGACGTGCGTTTTGCGCAGCGTGTGGTCCGATGCGATCAGGCCGTTTTTGCAGACCAGGCGGAATACCAGCGGTTGCACCGACAGTGAGCCGACACCGAGCTCCGAGTTGATGACCACCACACCGGCTTGCACGATATCGCCCGGGGCGATTTCAAACCGTACGCGTGGCGTGACGACCTTCAGGTACATCCGCGTTTCGGTCAGCTCGACCGATTCGATCCGGGCGTCCGGCAAGCGTTGCAGGATCGGCAGTACGTTCTCGGCCAGATCGAAGTTGTCCAGACGCCGATAGCGATCCGACAGCACCGCGCGCACCTGGCCGTCGAGCGTACGAATCAGGCGTTTGTCCGCGCTGTCGCTCTGCAGCCAGGTGTTCACGTTGTGATCGAGCAGCGTCGGCTGTTCGGTGCGCATCCGCTCAAAATACGTGTACGGAATTTTGAGCTTCTCCGCCAACTGCCGGCGCGCCAGTTCGGCCACATCGTAGCGCTGCGCGCCATCCGATTCATCGATGACCAGCATACAAGACCCATTGTCCCGGGTCTGGTGATGCATCAGCGACGATGGCACGATCATGTCTTTCTTGGTTGCGAGCTGGCGCTCAAGTACTGTCGCAAGCTCGACAAGGGAACGTCCGTTTTTCATTTGGGTCTCCAAAAAGAAAAGCGGGGACGGCATGCCCCCAACGGGGAGACGTATCCCCGCGGGGTTGACAAAGCGATCGCAAGATCGCATCGATGCGCACAATGACACGCATCCGCTACAAGGGCTGCCTTCATTCGGAAAGCCCCCGAATCTGGTCCGGCAGCGACCAGTGAAACGATGCTTAGGCCGGCGCCCACCGTCCCATCCGCTACGCCACGCGACGCACCTGGGTCAGACGCATGAACCAGACGTCGGCCCAGTCGTTGCCGGCGAACTTCGGCACAAAGACGTCGATCTGGCGCGACCCCGAACGCTTCTCTTCCTTCTTTAATCGACGCGCGAGAATGAAGGCGGAAGCCTGACCATCGAATTCCGAGCTGGCATCGTTGTCGGCGTAGATGCAGATGCGGCGCACCGAGTCCGGCAGCCACAGCTTCTCCATGTTGCCGGCGCTGAGCGCTGCCCAGACCGGCTTGCCGGTACGCCGGTACACTGCGAGTGCAGTCTCGATGCCTTCCGTGATCGCCAGTGCATCGGTCGCGTCGCGCAGGCGCACCGCGGCACCGTTGATGCCGCTGCTGAGGATTTTTTTCGACTGGCGGCCGACGGCCTTTTGGCCGTCCTGCAGATAGGTGCGATGCAGCGTGATGGCCTGTCCATCCGCCCCCTGGATGCAGGCGAGCATCGCCGGATACTCGCGCAGCTTCTGTGACTTTCCCGACAGCGGGTCTTTTTCGTAATACCCGAGGCAGGGATGAAACCGGAGCGTTTTCGGATAGTCCGGCAGCTGCAGCCCCCGGTTACGCAGATAGCGATCGACTTCATCGCCATGCGTGATCGGCAGCGCTTCGTCCCAGATGCGCTTGGCGAGCGCTCTCCTCTTGTCGGGAGCAGGCCCGCCGTGCCGGGCGGACGCGCTAACACTGCCGACGCATGCTTCGACGCGGTCCAGCGTCGTGCCAAAATCCCATCCGAGGCAGGCCTGAAGGAGTTTGAATCCTCCGCCCGGGCCGCAGTGACGGCAGTGGTAATTGCCTTCGCCATACTTGTCGGTGTACTGGAAGCGGTCGCTACCACCACACAACGGACAGGGCTGATTGCGCCTGTTCAGAATCTTTTCGTCTACGCCGAGCAGACACAGGAGGGCAGTCCACCGTCCGTGGGCGCGGCGCTTCAATTCCTTCACGCGCGCGTCGAATTCGTCACGTTGCATAGTGGCCTCCGCGTGCGTTGATTCGCTTCTGCACTTGTTTCATGGAATACTCCCAAGTGGCAGACGGCACGCCACCCCAAGCGGAGCAGTGCCCCGCCTGCGGGTTATGGAAAGGACAGCCTGAATTCGCCATCCTGATATCGACAGAACAATGTCCTAAAGGTATTGAGCGAGAACCGCTCAATACCTTTACACGAACAGATCGCCCTGGACCGCGTGCTTCCTGATTTCCTCGTTGAGCCACTGCGGGTTTTGGGCTAACCGGCTCTCGACCCAGCCCGGGTTCTGCAGAATCGCTCTGCGCACCCACGGCGGATAGCGGGCGACGGTAGCGCCAAGCCAGGTATGCACGTGGAACCGGATCCAGCTCCGGATGGTCTCCGCATCGACCAGCCCGAAATAGGAGGTCGGCGACAGACGACTGCATCCGACGACTTTCAGGCAATTGACGAAGGAGAATGGGCGGCTCTCTCGCTCCGGGTCGGTAAAGACCCAGCGCAGGGTGTCGATCTTGTCGACCAGCGGCGTAGCCGGATTGCTGAGCGCCTCCAGTTCCTGCAGCAAGCGCCAGTGCAGAAACACCACATCTTCCTCCGACCACTCGACCGGCGTCTCATCGTCAAAGACGTACCGAAGAAGGGCCGTGCGCGCTTCGGGTGCTAATTCCCCGAAGAGGGCAGGCTGGGCATCCAGCGACCGATCAGCCGCAGGCACGGCGATCGAAGGCGGACAAAGGGAGCGACACGCAGTCAACATCATTGCCTCCATGATGAAAAACGGGGCAATGCAGACCCGGCGCGGGCACACAATGCCCCGGGTGGGTAGTGGAAATGCCGGAGTGCACCGGCGCTAGAGGGACTGGCTTTGTACATGCTGCGGCCTGAGCCGTCTGGACGGGATGCCAGCTACCGTCGAAGAACCCTTGGGACGCGAACGGCCGGGAAGCGATCGATCGCCTCGAAAGGGTTTTCGGAAGAAACCGCAGACGCAACACGATGCGACCCGGTGAGATGGCGCGAAGGTGCGCGGTGCATTCGAAAGGGGCTGGCCAATTACGTGCAGGGCTAGCTGCTGCTTGAAACGCACTGTAATGAGGCTCGCATGTGCCTGTCAACGGGGACGCCAGCGAAAAGCCCCGGCCATGCCGCTGACGGCGAAAGCCCCGCTTGAAAGTCGATATTTATGCTGGTCGCCGCCGTGAGGCAGGGCGGATGATCACGGTACCGGTCAGTAACAGTGGGAGAAGTGCCGTGGCGAACGACGCAATCATTCAATCCGACCAGGGCGGCATCAATGCCCGGATTCTGGCGAAAGAGGTGAAGGCGGATTTTCGGCGGGTGGAAGCGGCCAGCCGCAAGATTCCGACGTCCTTGTGCAGTCCTGAGGTCAAGCGGCTGTTTGTGCGCTGCTTTAACAGCATGCAATTGAATACCCATTTCATTTCGGTGATGGCGCGTACCAAGCTGCCGCATGACATCGTCGAAAAAGTGGAGGCTGGTTTGCAACAACAGCTCGATAAGCTGACCGCGGACGTGAACAAGGCGATCGCAGGCGCCGAGACGCTCTGCACCGCGCATGGCATTACCAGCGTGGCGAGCTATGACACGGCGCCGCTGACGCTGGAAGTAAAGGTGATTTCCCGCTTCGGGCGGCGCTATCTGGAATTGCTCTGCAAAGTGGATCAACTGATGCCGATGCTGGAGACGCTGGCGATTGATGAGGTGATTGCTCTGCGGGAGCTGGATCGGCGCAAGGCGCAGTTCAAGAGGGCGGTGCGGCAGGTGGCCGGCACGGCGCGCAATTTCAAGAGCGGATTGCAGCGCAGAATGCATGACGCGTCCGATAAATACAAACAGGCAGATGATGAATCGTTGGCTTCAGCCGACAGTAAGCCGATCAGCAGTAGTGCGCATGAATCCGTGATCAGCGGACTGAGCGATGCTTCACCTAGCTTGGGACGGAATATAACAATCGAAAAAGTCTGAGTCTTTCAAGGCGAAACGGTCAAGAGTGCAGCCGCTTTATTCGCCTGCGCCTCGACGTCGCCGCATGCCTGCATCAGATCGTCGAAGGCGAGGCCGGCACCGATCATGACTTCATCAGCGCGCATCGCTTCATAGTCCTGCGCGAGTGCAGCACGCGCTGCCGCGACCGGCACGATGCTCAGGGCTCCGTCCACCGCCGCATGATAGTCGATGATATTGCCGCTGCCATCCTTTTCCAGGAAGAAGAAGGACTTGTGTTCGGCGACCGCTTTGGCGACGGTGCGGTCCGCGATTGCGTCGGCGAAATAGGCGCTGCGGCTGATCGCGGCCAGGTCGTGCCAGTGGCGTGCATACCGTTCGCTGCGTATGCGGCCCTGCGCGCAGTAGACATGGGCGGCGGTTGCCTTTTCCCAGAAAGTGCGCGTCACGCTCATGACTTGCGGTGACGCGGTGGGGAACGTGATGTCCGGAATATGCCCGTCCATGTCGCAGACTACGGGAAGCACTTGGTGCGGTTCGCCGGTGGCACGTCCCCCAAATTCCAGCGTGACCGTAGGCGGGATGTAGCCGGTGCCGCGCTTGAGTGCAGGGTAGTGCAGCAGGAGCTTGTCGTTTTCCTTGCCACCGATTTCCAGTCTGGCGTCGAGGCGGTCGCGCGCCAGTGCCGCCTCCATGCCCGGCCGCACATTATTTGTAATCCAATCCGGCAGGCGTTCGCGCACGGCTTTGGTCCACTTCCCAGCCTGGCTGCGGCTAGCTGGTAATGCTCCGTCATTGTCGACCAAGTCGCCGATCAGCTTGCGGATGTCACAGGTGAGATCGAGGTCTTCGGAGAAGCGGTCGATGACTTTATACGCCTTCGACAGCGAGGTGCCGCCCTTAAAGGTCAGGTCGGTGGCGAGTGCAGAGCCGAACAGAGCGCGCAGTGTCCAGACAACCCAGACATCCTTTTCGAGTAGATGGGTCGGACGGCCGATGTTTGCCCGGACCTGCTCCAGCACTTCGCCCTGATCGTCGCGTCCAAGATCAAAAAAATAGTCAGCCACGCGCCGTTTCTTCGCCGATCGCCTGCGCCATCCAGGACGGCAAAGCCGCCCGGGCCGAGGCCAGTGCATGCCATTCGGCAGAGGGGAGGATGCGCCGCAGTGCGCTCAGCGATTTGCCGGCATGCATCGGGCCGATCCAGGCCAGGGCGCGTACCGCCGTGCCGGCCGGGCCCGTTCCCAGCGCCAGCATCCAGCGCGGCACGTGCTTAACCAGCACTTCGGAGCGACCGAGCGTCAGTTTCCGGGTGCGCCCGGAGGTGACATACACCTCGCGAATCGGTACCTGCTGCGTCAGTCCCAGTGCGTTTGCCGCCGTGGCGCCGTGCGGAGCGACAATGTCGCCGCGTTGCGCGGCCAGCGAGGCGACCACTTTTTCCGGGGCGGGTGGGCGTGTGCCGAACCGGCTGCAAACCGGCACGACATAGGTGCCGCGTGCCACACGCAGCAGCTTGCCTTCCTTGGCCAGGCGGGAAAACGCTTGATCGACGGCTGCACGCGTGCCCAGATGGAGGAATTCCTTGGGCGACAACACGCCGCCCTCGGGCAGGGATTGGGCTTTGCGTAGGATGGTGTCAGGCAGTGTGGTCATGATGCACCTCGTTATGTGAGAAGTGTATCACAGTTTCTGACATCAAAAGATGCACTGCAGTCGGGAATTCGGAATTGACGAAG
>JAEZZV010000001.1 GCA_023418375.1 Actinomycetes bacterium
GCCACGCAGAGCGGCGGCGAGTTCGCGCTGCTCGCCGCGCCGTCGGGGCGCGGCGCGCTCCTGCGCTGGTCCGCACCGCTCGGCTGACCGCGGGCGGCGACACGTCCGCCGCGCGCGGGTGCGGGACGACGGGACGGGGCTACTCTCGCCCCAGGTCGGCGGAGGTGGCGATGTCGGAGAGCACTCTCGAAGGGCTGCACGCGGCCACGGTGCCGACCGCGGAGTTCGGCCACGACGCACTGATCGTGTGCGACAACGTCGTGCGGATCTACCAGACCGGGCGCATCGAGGTGCAGGCGCTGCAGGGCCTTGACCTCCTCGTGGACAAGGGCGAGATGGTCGCCGTCGTCGGCGCCTCCGGGTCGGGCAAGTCCACGCTGCTCGCGATCCTGTCCGGCATCGACGTCGCCACCGCGGGACGCGTCCGGGTGGGCCCGTGGGACCTCATGACGATGACGGGCTCGCAACGCGTCGCGTACCGCCGCTCCATGGTCGGCTTCGTGTGGCAGCAGGCGGCGCGCAACCTCGTCCCGTTCCTCACCGGGGCGCAGAACGTGGCCCTGCCGATGAACCTCGCCGGGATGTCCCGCCGGCGGCGCCGACGTCGCGTGGCCGAGCTGCTCGAGCTGACCGGCGTCGGGCACGTCGCGGGCCGCCGGCCGCGCGAGATGTCGGGCGGCGAGCAGCAGCGGGTGGCCATCGCCGTCGGGCTGGCGAACGCACCGCAGGTGCTCCTCGCCGACGAGCCGACGGGTGAGCTCGACACCACCACGTCGCAGCAGGTGTTCGACGCGATGCGGCGCGCCAACCGCGAGCTCGGCGCCACGGTCGTCGTCGTCACGCACGACCCGGCGGTGAGCTCGCAGGTGTCGCGCACCGTCGCGATCCGCGACGGGCGCACGAGCAGCGAGGTGCTGCGCCGCGCCGGGGTGGACGGCGACGGCGTGATCGCCGAGGAGTACGCGGTGATGGACCGCGCCGGTCGGGTCCAGGTGCCGCGCGAGTACCGGGAGGCCCTGAACCTCTCGCGGCGGGTGCGCCTCGCCCTGGAGGCCGAGCACGTGACGATCCACCCCGACCGGCCGGCGGGCGAGCGGTGAGCGCCGAGGCGATGGTCCGCGTCCGCGGGCTCGACAAGACGTACGGGTCGCGCGCCTCGGCCGTGCACGCGCTGCGGGACGTGTCGTGCGACGTCGGGGCCGGCGAGCTCGTCGCCCTGGTCGGCCGCTCCGGGTCCGGGAAGACGACGCTGCTCAACATGATCGGCGGCCTCGACCGGCCCGACGGCGGCACGGTGCACGTGGACGGGGTCGAGGTCACGGCCTTGGACGACGCCGGGCTCGTCCGGCTCCGGCGCGAGCGGGTCGCCTTCGTCTTCCAGACGTTCGGCCTGGTGCCCGTGCTGACCGCGGCCGAGAACGTCGGCATCCCGCTGCGGCTGCGTGCGCTCCCGGTCGAGGCCCGGGAACGCCGGGTGCGGCTGCTCCTGGACCTCGTCGGCCTCGGCGCGCACGCCGAGCAGCGTCCCGACGAGCTCTCCGGCGGGCAGCAGCAGCGCGTCTCCATCGCCCGGGCCCTGGCCGCCTCGCCCCGGCTGCTCATCGCCGACGAGCCGACGGGGCAGCTCGACAGCGAGACGGGTCTGGCGGTGATGGCCCTGATCCGCGCCGTCGTCGACGCCGAGGGCATGACCGCGATCGTGTCGACGCACGACCCGGTGATGATCGCGCTCGCGGACCGCGTGCTGCGCATCACGGACGGTGAGGTCGTGGCCGGGTGAGCGGCGCCGTCCTGGTCGCGCGGCGGGCGCTCACCCAGGTCCCGCTGCTGGCCGCCGTGCTGGTGGTGCTCGTCGCCGGCTCCACGCTCGTCGGGCTGTGCACGCTCCTGCTGACGACGGGGCGCGACGACGCGCTCGTGGCGGCCCTGCGCGCCGCGCCCTCCGAGGACCTGCGGCTCACGGTGGCCATGCGGGTGACGCCCCACGAGGGCGAGCCGGTGCTCGGCACCGACCCGGCGGACCCGGAGGGGCCGGTCGCCGTGGCCTCCGCCGCGGCGGCCGAGATGCTCGCCCCGCTGGGCGCCTCCGTCAGCACGTGGCTGACGTCGCCGATGCTGGTGCGCACCGACGGCGCTGCGGCCGCCGGTCCGGACGTCCCACCCCCCACGGGGTACCTGCTGGCGGCCGACGACGTCACCGGGCACAGCCGGCTCGCGGCCGGCCGGTGGCCGGCCGGCCGGACGGACGACGGCGCGTGGGAGGCCGCCCTGCCCGTGGCCGCGGCGGACGCGCTCGACGTCGAGGTCGGCGACGTGGTGGGCCTGTCGGCCGAGGCGGACGGGTCCGGGACGGCGGGCGCGGACACGCTCGCCGTCGAGGTCGCCGTCGTCGGGGTGTTCGAGCCGGTGGGCGCCGGGGCCGGCGCGTGGGAGCGCGACGTGCTGGGCGGGGCGGGGCACGACCCCGCGTGGTACCCGCCGGGGGACGCCAGCCACATCACGGCGGCCTCGGGCCCCTTCGTGGTGGACCCGGCGGTGCTGGGCACGGTGGTCCCGGTCGAGCGGGCCAGCATGTGGTTCACCCCGGACCTGTCGCAGGCCACGCCCGCGGCGCTCGCCCGGACGCGCGCGAACCTCGGGCACGTCGACCGCGAGCTGACGGCGCTGCTCGAGGGCGACGCCCAGTCCGTGGCCGCCTCGTCGCGCCTGTCCCGCACCCTCGGGCGCGCGGAGGTCCAGCAGGACGTCACCGCGGGCGTGGTGCTCGTCGTCGCCATCGTGGGGTTCGCCCTCGCGGTGGCCGCGCTGGGCCTGGCCGGACGACTGCTGTTCGTGCGCCGCGCCGGGCTCGCCGCGCTGCTCGTGGCCCGGGGTGCGCGCCGCGCCCAGCTGGTGGGCCACGCCGCACTCGAGGCGGCGGTCCTCGCC
>JAEZZV010000021.1 GCA_023418375.1 Actinomycetes bacterium
GCGGGGGCGCCGACGACGAGGGGCGCGCGCTCCTCGCGTCGCTGTGCGTGCGCGCCGAGAACGAGGTGGCGGGCGCGCCCACCGGCGGGCTGGACCAGGCCTCGGCGCTGCGCTGCCGGCGCGACCACGCGTTGCTGGTGGACTTCGGCCGCGGTGGCGAGGCGCGGCACGTGGCGGCCGCACTGGGCGACCTGGCGCTGCTCGTCGTCGACACCCGCGCGCCGCACCGGCTCGTGGACGGGCAGTACGGGGCGCGCCGCGCGTCGTGCGTGCGGGCCGCCGAGATCCTCGGGGTTCCTGCGTTGGGCGTCCTGACCGACCTTGCGGGCGTCGCAGAGCGGCTCCGCGCGGCGGGCGACCCGGACGCGGAGACGCTGGTCCGGCGCGTCCGGCACGTCGTGACGGAGAACGCCCGGGTGCGCGAGGTCGCCGGACTGCTCGAGGCGGGCCGGCCGGCCGACGTCGGGCCGGTCCTCACGGCGGGTCACGCGTCGCTGCGCGACGACTACGAGGTGACCTGCCCGGAGCTCGACCTCGCCGCCGACACCGCCACGGCGGCCGGGGCGCTGGGTGCGCGTATGGTCGGCGGGGGCTTCGGGGGCTCGGTGCTCGCACTGGTCCCCAGGCCCGCCGCCGAGACCGTCGCGACGGCGGTGGCCGCGGCCTTCGCCGGGGCCGGGTTCGCCGCACCGGCCTTCCTGGTCGCCGAGCCCGCGGACGCGGCGGGCCGCGTCGACGTCACCGAGGGGAACGCATGAGCACCTGGCTGGTCACCGGAGGCGCGGGCTACATCGGCGCGCACGTCGTGCGGGCGCTGCGCGCCGGCGGGTTCGACGTGGTCGTCCTGGACGACCTGTCGTCGGGCCACGCGGAGTTCGTGCCCGACGACGTCCCGTTCGTGCGGGCGGGAATCGGCGAGACGGCCACCGTGACGGCCGCGCTGCGCGAGCACGCGGTGACCGGCGTCGTGCACCTCGCCGGGTTCAAGTACGCGGGCGAGAGCGTCAAGCGACCGCTGCACACGTACGAGCAGAACGTGAACGGCACGGTCTCCCTGCTGCGCGCGATGGCCGAGGCGGGCACGCGGGCGATCGTCTTCTCGTCGTCGGCGGCCGTGTACGGGACTCCGGACGTGGACCAGGTCACCGAGGACACCCCGACGGCGCCCGAGTCGCCCTACGGCGAGACCAAGCTCATCGGGGAGTGGCTCATCGCCGCCGAGGCCCGCGCGTCGGACCTGCGGCACACGTCGCTGCGGTACTTCAACGTGGTCGGGTCCGGCGACCCGGTGCTGCGGGACACGAGCCCCCACAACCTCGTGCCCCTCGTGCTCGACGCCGTCGTCGACGGGCGCGTCCCCCAGATCAACGGCGACGACTACCCGACGCCCGACGGCACCTGCGTGCGCGACTACGTGCACGTGGCCGAGGTCGCCGGGGCGCACGTCGCGGCGGCCCGCGCGCTCGAGGAGGGTCGACCGCTCGAGCGCGTCTACAACCTGGGCGCCGGCGAGGGCACGTCGGTCCGCGAGGTGATGACGGCCGTGGCCGAGGCGACCGGGGCGGCGTTCACGCCGCGGGTCGCCCCGCGGCGGCCGGGCGACCCGCCCCGCATCGTGGCCTCGGGCGCCCTGGCCCGCCGCGACCTCGGCTGGGCGCCCTCGGGCTCGGTCCGCGACATGGTGACGAGCGCCTGGGTGGCACGCCAGCGGGCCGCCGGCACGGCCGACGGCGCCTGACTCCTCGCTCCCGGCCTCCCCCGCCTCAGCCTCCCCCCAGTTCGAGACTGTGCGTCGAGCGCGAGGGGTCTCGCCTTTCGAACTCGAGGCGGAGTCGCGAACTCGGCGGTGAGACGATGGTTAGTGCTTTTACTCTAGCCTCGGCCGAGGGTCAGAGCCAGAGTGGAGCGAGCAATCCGAGGACGACGGCGCCCACCACCAGCGAGCCCACGACCAGGCCGACCACCCGCGCTCGGGCGATGACGAGCATCCCCGAGATCGCGCCGATGCTCGTGCCGGCGCCCGTGACCAGGAAGGCCAGCGCGGGGCCGACGCCCATCCCCCCGTCCATCAGGGAGGCCACCATCGGCAGGGACCCCTCCGTGCTGACGTACGCCGGGATGCCCAGCAGGGCCGCGAGCGGGACCGACCAGAGCGAGTCGCCGCCGAGCGCCGAGGTGATGACATCCGTGGGCACCAGCTCGATGACGAGGAAGCCGATCGCAGCGAAGCCCAGGAAGTAGATCGCCAGGCGCCGCGCGTTGTCGGCGAGCGCGCGGACCAGCATCCGCCGGCGGTCCACCACGATGTCGGCGTCTCCGCAGGCATCGGACCCGCACCCTGTCGCGCAGGCTGGTGCGGCGTCGTCGTCGGCCGTTTCCGCGGGTGCGACGGCCGAGCCCGAGCCGCAGCAGGACGCGGCGGGTGCCGGCGCCTCGAGGAGGGCGAGCGTGGTGCGGCCATCCGGGGACGACGCACCGACGGCGACCTCCGACAGGCGGGCCCCGGGGGCCCCGACCTCGGCGCGGCCCTGCATGCGCGCCTGCCCGAGCAGCAGGCCGGCCTTCTCGGCGACGTGGGTCACAGCGCCCGCCCCGATGCCGATGACGATGGCCGCCACGAAGAACGTCGTCGCGAAGCCCGAGCCGAACAGCCCGGCCGAGAGCACGTACTCCGACGGGCTCGTCAGCGGCGACGACACCATGAACGCCACGACCGGCGCCCAGGGCACGGACGACGCCAGCGCCCCGAGGACGACGGCCGTGGTGCCGCACGAGCAGAACGGCGTGAACGAGGCCAGGACCACCGCGCCGAGCACGGCCACCCAGACGCGTCGACGGAGCCACCGGGCGAGATGCTCGGGCCCCACGTAGACCTGCACGAACGACGCGATCACCACGCTCGCCAGCAGGTACGGCCAGTTGTGGACGACGGAGAGCCAGACGTCGCCGGCCACCGCACCCAGGATCTCACCCATCAGACCTCCTCTATCGACACCTGTCGATGTCTTCGCCCGCAGGTGAACATAGACGGTCATCGATATCTGCACAAGGGCAGGGCCCACAAACGACGACGGCGGCCCTCGGGGAGGGCCGCCGTCGTGAGAAGGTGCCGACCGGCGTCGAGGGCCGGCGCGGGCGGGGCCGGGCTAGCTCGACGCCTCGACGGCTCGGCCTGCCACGCCCCGGCGTCCGGTCACCCTGCCGACGACGTCGACCGCGACCACAGCGACGAGGAAGACCACGACCGCCGCGATGGCGTCGAGGATGAAGTGGTTGCCCGTGACCATCACGACGAAGACGGTCGCCAAGGGATAGGCGATGCCCAGGGCGCGCACGACGCGTCCCCGGCCGTACATGAACAGCACGACGCCCACCCACAGCGCCCAGCCGACGTGCATCGACGGCATGGCCGCGTACTGGTTCGACAGCGACTGCATGTCCTCCGACGGCGTGAACCCCCAGAGGACGTACTCGCGGACGGTGTCGACGTACGTGCCGCCTGTCATCAGCCTCGGCGGGGCCAGCGGGTACAGCCAGTAGGACGCGAGCGCCATCACGGTCATCGTGAGAAGGACACTGCGGCACCGCGCGTAGACCGCCTTGCGGCGCCGGTAGAGCCAGATCATCACGAACAGCGTCACCGACAGGTGCAGCGTCGCGTAGTAGTAGTTGGCCGGGATGATCAACCAGGGCAGCTCGGCGCCCCACCGGTTGATCCCGAGCTCGATGTCCAGCCCCAGCAGCTTCTCGGCGTCGAGGATCGAGCGCGCGTTGCGCTGAGCCTGCTCGATCTGGTCCGGGATGAGGTTCCGGCTGATCGAGTAGGTGAAGTACACGGCCGCGACGATGACGAGCTCGCGCAGCCACGCGGGCCTGGCCAGCCAGCGCCGGCGCGCCGAGTCGCGAGGTTCTTCTGCCTCGTCGGCCTCCAGGGTCCCCCCGCCCGCCCCGGCGGCCCCGACGAGGACGTCGGGCGTCACCTCGGGCTCGGCGAGCGCCGTGTCGGAGGGTTCGGGCGCGAGGCCGCCCGGCACGAAGGTGTTGGACACGTGCCCATTGGTACCAGCAACCGCCGACGACACGCGGGGACCTACGGGAGGATTTTGCACTGCGGACCTCCCCCTTCAGACGGATGCGGCAACCTACGGCACCCCGCGCGGCGGCGTCGGGGGCGCGGCGAGCCGGTCGAGCACGCCGAGGGCCGCGCCGAAGGCGGTGGCATCGGGCACCCGGCAGGCGGTGAGCGAGAGCAGGCCGGCCCCGGGCGCCGCGGCGGCGTCGCGCACC
>JAEZZV010000148.1 GCA_023418375.1 Actinomycetes bacterium
GACCTGACCGCGGGGGTCGCGCCATGACCGCGCCGCTGCGCTCCGTCGCCTCGGACACCGGCCCGATCCCCGTCGTCGCGCCCGCCGCCGAGGCGCACGAGGCCGCCCGGACCTGCGACGCGGGCCCCGACCGCCCACTGCTCGACGACGTCGCCCGCGCGCTGCTCCCCGGGCTGCTGCGGTACGCGACGGTCCTGACCGGCGACGGGCACGTCGCCGCCGACATCGTGCAGGAGGTGCTGCTGCGTGCCCATGTCCGATGGCCGCGCATCTCCCTGCTCGACCGGCCCGACCTCTACCTCAAGCGCATGGTGACCAACGAGCACCTCTCATGGCGGCGCCGGTGGCACGTGCGCACGGTCCGGCCGGCCCCCGACGACGTGCTCGCGGCGCACGCCGCACCGACGGACAACCACGCCGACGCCGTCGCCGAGGACGCCGCGATGTGGCAGCACCTGGCCGCCCTGCCACCACGGCAGCGCGCCGTGCTCGTGCTGCGGTACTACGAGGGCCTCACCGACCCGGAGATCGCCTCCGTCCTGGGCACGTCGAGCGCCACGGTGCGCTCGCACGCCTCCCACGCCCTGGCCGCGCTGCGCCAGACCGATCTGACCACCGCCCCGGAGACACCATGAAGGAGCACCGCGGGGACCCCGTCCCCTCCGAGTCCGCACCTGCGCACGGGTCTGCGTCCGCGCCTGCGCACGGGTCTGCGTCCGCACCTGCGCAAGGGTCTGCGTCCGCGCCGTCGCCCCGGGCTGCGTCCGCCCCGGACGACGAGCTTGCGCGGCGGATCACCCGTGCCCTCCGCTCGCGGGAGGCCCTCACGCCGGAGCCGGCGTTCGTCGCCCGGCGCGTCGAGGCCGAGCTCGCCAGGCGCGACGGTCGCCCGTCGGCCGACACCCGCGAGGGTGCTCGCCGTGAGGGTGCTCGCCGTGAGGGTGCTCGGCGCCACGGGGGCCGGATCGTCGTGGCCGGCGTCGCGGCCGGTGCGCTGGCCGCGGGTGTCGGGGGCGCCGCGGCGGCCGCCGTCGCCGACCCGTACTCCGACGTCGCCCGGGCGCTGGAGTCGGCCGCCCAGGCGCTCGGCGTCGACTGGTCCCCGATGCCCGACGGCTACACGCGTGACCAGTACGACGCGTTCTGGGCGTCCGACTACACGAACGACGACGTCGCGGCGCTGAGCGAGCTGTGGAACACCGACCTGATCCAGACCAAGGCGACGATCGGCCAGCTGCTGCTGGACGGCGAGCCGGTGCCGATGGCCCCGGGCACCGCCCCGGTGGGCACCGATCAGGGCGACTGGTCGACGCTGCCCGACGGCTACACCCGCGAGCAGTACGAGGCGTTCTGGGGCGCCGGCTACACGCCGGAGGACGTGTCCGCGCTCGCCGCCCTCTGGAACCTGGACGACACGCAGACCAAGGCCCGTGCAGGTCAGCTGCTCCTCGACGGCGAGCCTGTGCCGGTCGCCCCGGGAAGCACCCCTGCGGACTCCTGAGAGCGGCGGGTCCCCGGCGCGGGCCGCCGCCCCTCGAACGCGAGGCATAGGTCCGGGCGGCATCGTGTTCACTACCGACGTGACCGACGCAGCAGCCGCACCAGCCCGCCTGCCCCGTGTCCGCGCGTCCGAGCTGGTCGGGCGCGGCTGGCTGAACACCGGCGGCCGCGACCTGACGCTCGCGGACCTGCGCGGCAAGGTCATCGTGCTGGACTTCTGGACGTTCTGCTGCATCAACTGCCTGCACGTGCTGGACGAGCTGCGCGCGCTCGAGGAGCAGTACCGGGACGTGCTCGTCATCGTGGGCGTGCACTCGCCGAAGTTCGTGCACGAGGCCGACCCGGTCGCGCTCGCGGCCGCCGTCGAGCGGTACGAGGTGCACCACCCGGTGCTCGACGACCCCGACCTGACCACCTGGTCCGCCTACGCGGCGCGCGCCTGGCCGACGCTCGTCGTCGTCGACCCGGAGGGGTACGTCGTCGCGCACATGGCCGGGGAGGGGCACCGACGCAACCTCGAGATCCTCGTCGCGGACCTCGTCGCCGAGCACGAGGCCAAGGGCACCCTGCACCGCGGTGACGGCCCGTACGTGCCCCCGGAGCCGCAGCCCACCACCCTCCGCTTCCCCGCCAAGGCGATCCGCCTCCCTGCCGTCGACGGGCGCAGAGGGAACCTCCTCGTGGCCGACGCCGGGCACCACTCCCTCGCGGAGCTCGCGCCCGACGGCGAGACGCTCGTCCGCCGGATCGGCTCCGGCGAGCGCGGGCTCGTCGACGGCGGCCCGGACGAGGCGCGCTTCAGCGAGCCCAACGGCCTCTGCCTCGTGCCCGAAGAGCTGCGGTCGTGGCTGGAGTACGACGTGCTCGTCGCCGACACCGTGAACCACGCGCTGCGGGGCGTCCGGCTCGCGGACGGGCAGGTCACGACCGTCGCCGGCACCGGCCGGCAGTACATGGTCGGCGGCGCGGAGAACGTGCTCCCGGACGTCCTCGGCCCGGGCGCCGACCGGTCCGGCCGCGACTACCAGGGGCCGCCGACGTGGCTCAACCTGTCCTCGCCGTGGGACGTCGCGTGGTCCGCCGACCTCGCTGCCTTCGTCGTCGCGATGGCCGGCAACCACACGATCTGGGCCTTCGACGACAAGGAGGGCTCGCTGCGCCTCGTCGCCGGCACGATGAACGAGGGCCTCCAGGACGGCCCCGGGGACCAGGCGTGGTTCGCGCAGACGTCCGGACTCGCCGCCGGGCCGGACGGCCGCGTCTGGCTCGCGGACTCCGAGGTCTCCGCGCTGCGCTGGCTCCGCGCGGAGGCGGGCGGCGGGGTGAGCGTGGGCACCGCCGTCGGGCAGGGGCTGTTCGACTTCGGCCACCGCGACGGGCCTGCGTCGACCGCCCTGCTGCAGCACCCGCTGGGCGTCGCCGTGCTCCCCGACGGCAGCGTCGCGATCGCCGACACTTACAACGGCGCGATCCGCCGCTACGACCCGGCCGCCGACGAGGTGACCACCCTCGCCCGCGACCTCGCCGAGCCGAGCGGCCTGCTCGTGGACCGGGCCGACGACGGGCGCGTCGAGCTCGTCGTGGTGGAGTCGGCGGCGCACCGGCTCACCCGGGTCGCGCTGCCCGCGCGCCTGGCGGGGGAGATCCTGGACGCCGGCGCGCACCGCACCCAGCGGCCGGTCTCGGAGATCGGCAGCGGAGAGGTGCGGCTCGACGTCGTCTTCACCCCGGCCGCGGGCCAGAAGTACGACGACCGGTACGGCCCGTCGACCCGCCTCCAGGTCTCCTCGACCCCGCCGGACCTGCTGCTCGACGGCGCAGGCGACGACGTGCCGCTCACCCGCGCCCTGCGGATCAACCCGGCCGTGGCCGAGGGCGTGCTGCACGTGACCGCGCAGGCGGCGTCGTGCGACGCGGACCCGGCGATCGAGTACCCGGCCTGCCACCTCAACTCCCAGGACTGGGGCGTCCCGGTGCGGGTGGTCGACGGCGGCCCGGACGTCCTCACGCTGCCGCTGCGCGGCTGACGCCGTCCCGCACGACGCCGCACCTCAGCCGAGCGCCTCCCGGATCAGGGAGAGCGCCCGCTCGGTCGTGGCGCTGAGGACGTCGACCGGGTCGCCGTCGAACACCACCCGCTCGGCCCGCTCCCGGCCGTCGGGGCCGACGACGGCGAACCAGACGGTTCCGGGCGGCTCCTCCTCGCCGGGGTCGGGGTCAGGGCCGCCGAGGCCGGTGACCGCGACGCAGATGTCGGCCCCGAGCAGCGACGCCGCGGCCCTCGCCATCGCCTGTGCACACTCGCGCGTCACGACGGGTCCGGGCGGGACCGCCAGCAGCCCGAACTTGACGTCGGGCGAGTACGCGACGATCGACCCGCGCAGCCACGTGGTGGCGCCGGGCGCTGCGGCGAGGACCGTCGCGATGGTGCCGGCGGTGAGCGACTCGGCGGTCCCGACCGTCAGTCCGCGCTCGGCGACGACGCGAGCCAGGTCCGCGGCGCTGTCCCGGGCGGCGTCGCCCGTGAGCCGGATCGCGGAGGAGAGCGTCGACACCGGCCCAGGCTAACCGTGGGCATCCGGCCCGGCGCGGCGGAGGAGCCGGCGTCAGGTGGTGGAGACCCCGACGGCGCGCAGCACGAACGCCTCGGTCGCGGCCGTCGAGTCGCGGTCCGTGCGCGCGACCGCGACGCGCGAGGTCAGGCACGCGTGCACGAGGCCGGTGGCGACGTCCAGCGGCTGGGCGACGAACGCGCCCGTCGCCATCCCGTCGGTGAGGATCGTCCGGAGCGCGCCCTCGACCGGCGCGGTGTGCTCGCGCAGGCGGGCCTGGGTCTCGGGCGACACGGTGGACCGCAGGTCGGCCGGCATGTGGAACGTTCGCCGCATCCTCAGCTGGTGGCGCACGAAGACGCGCAGCTGCCCGACGGGGTCGCTCACGCCGGCGAGCTGTGACTGGAGCTCCGCGAGCCACCCCTCGGTCTCGTGCGCGATGTACTCGATGAGCAGGCTCTCCTTGTCGGGCACGTGGTTGTAGACGGCCGTGCGCCCGATGCCCGCCTCCTGCGCGACCTCCGCCAGCGTGACGGCGTCGAACCCCCGCTCCTCCATCAGGCGCGCGAGGGCCGTGAAGAGGCGGCGGCGCGTCTCCTCGCGGTGCTCGGTGAGCGAGCCGCCGATGATCCTGGGCACGGGCCCATTGTCGCGCCCGGGAGCGCGACGACGGGGTCGTCGCCCGGGGCAATCCCGGCGCGACCGTTTTGCCCGTGCGTTACCGTGCCTTCCATGACGAGGAGCGACGCGATCGTGCCGGACACCAAGGACTGGACCTGGGTCCTTGAGCGGCCGTGCCCGGAGTGTGCGTTCGAGGCGTCCGCCGTCGCAGGCTCGGCCCTGCCCGCCCTGGTGCGCGGCTACACGACGCGCTGGCTCGAGGTGCTGCTGCGGCCCGACGTCGCCCGCCGGCCCTCCCCCGCCGTCTGGTCGCCGCTGGAGTACGCGTGCCACGTCCGCGACGCGTCGCGGGTGTTCCGGGAGCGGACCGAGCTCATGCTCACCGAGGACGACCCGGCGTTCGCGAACTGGGACCAGGACGCCACCGCGATCACCGGCCGCTACGACGAGCAGGACGCCGCGACGGTCGCCGAGGAGCTGCGCGAGGCCGCGGGCGCCGTCGCCGCGACGTTCGCCGGCGTCGGGGGCGAGCAGTGGGCGCGGACGGGCCGGCGTTCCGACGGGTCCGTGTTCACGGTCGAGACGCTCGGCCAGTACTTCGCCCACGACATGGCCCACCACCTCTGGGACGTCCGCGGCTGACCCCCGCCCGCCCGCGCGGCGGCGGCTCCCCCTCGGTCAGGGACTCCGATCTCGGGGGAACGGCCGCATCGGCGTGTCGTGCACATCTTTTCTCCACAGGGGTGTGCGTTCACGCGCGCTCACGGGGCAAAGGATGTGGACGAATCTGTGAACTCCCGGTGGACAAAAACTGACCGTTCCAAGGGGGTTGCGAGGGATTCTCACCCCCCACTAGAACTACGTCATCGGCACCGCAGGACAGCCGGAACGAACCGGGAAACCGGGGGGATCAGGGCAGGGAAACCAGCTCTGACCGGCCAGAACGCAGTGTCGGTATCCGTCCCGTTCGCGTGGCGGACCCTGCCCGAAGGGCTTCGGCCCGGAGGGTTCCGAGATGGGGCAACCTGCCTCGGGCCGTGGATGACGCCATGGGGTCCGTGCGGACTGGTCGGGTGATCGATCGGAGTACCGCCCGAGGGAGACCAGAGGTCGGTGTTCCACCGCTCGTCATGGCGGGACCGCAGTTCCGTTCGGTTCGAGTGTGTCGGTCTCCGGTTCGCCGGGCACTGACCACCCGCCCGTCGGAACGGTCTGGTGGTGGGCGTTCGGTCCGGTTCGCGCCGGGTCGGTCGTCCGGTGGGGATCTCGGTTCGCCGGGGTCGTCACCACGCCGGATGCGTCGGTCGAGATCACAGCAAGGCCCCTCGGACGCTTACTCCGAGGGGCCTTTGCTGTGTCCCCAGGATATCGGCGCGTCCGTGACCGGCCGGCCACCGACACGCGGCGGCCAGGTGAACGGTCGCGTCGCGGCCGACGTCGCTCAGCCGGCGTCCGGACCCAGGAACGTCAGCACTGCCCGCCGGACCATCCGGTCGGCGGCGGCGGTCATGTGGCTGGCGCGGGGGGCCAGCACCAGGCGCGCACCGAGGCCCTCGGCCGTCCGGGAGATGAGCTCGCCGTAGAAGCCGTCGCGCCCGCCGCCGACGACGAGCGCAGGCGCCCGCACCTCGTCCAGTCGGGCGGTGAGGTCGAACGCGTCCTCGGCCCCGACGGTGGCGAGGAGGTCCGCCGCGTCGTCCCCCGTCGGCCCGCCGCCCACCCAGCACAGCGCCGACGCGGCGGCCCGGCCGAGCGCCGTCCCGGCGAGCGGCGTCCCGAGCTGGCCCCAGGC